>PKER01000258.1 GCA_002919115.1 bacterium | reverse complement strand
TGCCGCGCTCCGCCTCGGCGACCGGCCGGCGCCCGTAGACAATCTCCGGTCGGCCCGCCACCGGCCTAGCGCCGCACGAGCCGCGGCCCGTCGGCGGAGTCGCGGACCTCGTAGCCGCGCGCGATGAGCTCGTCGCGGATCCGGTCGGCGCGCTCGAAGTCGCGCTCGGCCCGCGCCCGCTCACGCTCGGCGAGCAGGCGCTCGGCCTCGGGGTCGACCTCCTCGTCCTCTTCGAGGAGCGCCTCCAGGCCGAGCAGCGGGAGCAGGTCGGCGACCGCGGCCCGGGCCCCGGCGAGCGGCCGCTTGTTGGCCTCGCCGATCAGCTCGAAAAGGGCGGCGAACGCCTTGGGCGTGTTGAAGTCGTCGGCGAGGGCGTCGAGGAAGGCCTCGCGGCGGGCGGCCACGAACTCGTCCTCCTCCCCCGCCCCGTCCTGCGCGGGCGCGCGCAGGAAGTTGCGGATGCGCTCGACGCGCGCCTTCGCCTCGTCGAGCGCGCGCTCGGAGAACTCGAGCGGCTGGCGGTAGTGGCCGGAGATCAGGTAAGCGACGACCGGCTGCGGGCCGTAGCGGTCGAGGGCCTCGGCGAGCTGGAAGATGTTGCCGACGGACTTCGACATCTTCTCGTCGGCGACCCGGATCATCCCGTTGTGCATCCAGATCCGGGCGAGCGGCACCCCGCGCGCCGCCTCGCTCTGCGCCACCTCGTTCTCGTGGTGCGGGAAGACCAGGTCGGAGCCGCCGCCGTGGATCTCGAAGTCCGCGCCGAGCAGCGCCTCGGCCATCGCCGAGCACTCGATGTGCCAGCCCGGGCGCCCCGGGCCCCAGGGCGAGTCCCACTTGGTGTCCTCGCCCTCCTTGTGGGCCTTCCAGAGCGCGAAGTCGAGCGGGTCCTCCTTGAGGCTCGCGCTGCCCGCCTCCTCGCCCTGGTCCATGTCGGCGGGGTCGCGGTTGGAGAGCTTCCCGTACTCGGGGAAGCTGCGCACGCGGAAGTACACGTCGCCGCCCGACTCGTAGGCGTGGCCCTTGGCGATCAGCTCGCCGATCAGCTCGATGATCTCGGGCATGGTCTCGGTCGCCCGCGGCTCCGCGTCCGGGCGGCCCAGCCCGAGGCGGTTGGTGTCCTCCTCGTACAGCCGGATCATCTCGGCCGCGTGCTCCGCGGACGGGACGCCGGCCGCGCGCGCCGCGTCGTAGATCTTGTCGTTGACGTCGGTGACGTTGATGACCAGCTTCACCTCGTAGCCGAGGCGCCGGAGGAAGCGGCGCAGGAGCATGAAGACCACGTAGGGCCGCGCGTTGCCGACGTGGATGCGCGAGTACACGGTCGGGCCGCACGCGTAGATCCCGACCTTGCCGGGCTCGCGCGGCTCGAGCTTGACCAGCTCGCCGCTCAGGGTGTCGCGGATGCGGACCTCTCGCACAGACGGGATCGTAGTCGCGCCGCCGCCGGGCAAGCGGGTCAGGCGCCCGGCCTGCAAGCAGAAGGCACCCCGCCTCCCCCGCCGAACGAGCGAGAACGTTGCGATGGGCAACGGGATCGCACGGCCGGCCGAGAGTCAGACGAGCTCGCGCTTCAGGATCTTGCCGGTGGCGTTGCGCGGCAGCTCGTCGATGAACTCGACGTCGCGCGGGACCTTGTAGGCGGCGAGGTTCTCCTTGACGAAGCGCTTGACCTCGTCGGCGCTCCACTCCGCGCCGTCGTTGAGCACGATCACCGCCTTGAGGCGCTGGCCGAACTCCTCGTCGTCGACGCCCACGACGGCGACCTCCTTGACGGCGTCGTGGCCCGCGAGCAGGTCCTCGACCTCGCGCGGGAACACGTTCTCGCCGCCCGAGACGATCATCTCGTCGTCGCGGCCGTCGATGAACAGGCGCCCCTCCTCGTCGAGGTGGCCGACATCGCCCGAGCAGAGCAGGCCGTCGATCACGTCCTTGTTGCCGCCGCCGGTGTAGCCCTCCATCCGCATCTCGTTGCCGACGAAGATCCGGCCGGTCTCGCCCGGGGGCACCGGCTTGCCGTGGGCGTCGAAGATCGCGAGGCGCGTGCCGTGCGGCGGCCGCCCGGCCGTCCCCGGCGCGGCGCGCAGGTCCGCGGGAGTCGCGATCGTGGCCCAGGCCACCTCGGTCGACCCGTAGAGGTTGTAGAGGTTGTCGCCGAAGGTGTCCATCCAGCGCGTCGCCAAGGGCCCCGGGAGCGCCGAGCCGCTCGCCGCCGTCACGCGCAGCGAGGAGGTGTCGTACGAGGCGATCGTCGCGTCGGGCAGCTCGAGGATGCGCTGCATCATCACCGGCACGACGATGAGCGCCTCGGCGCGGTTCTCCGCGACCATCGCGAGCGTCGCCTCGGGGTCGAACTTGCGGCGCAGGACGTAGGTCGAGCCGAGCGAGAGCCCGATCGAGAAGTGCAGGAAGCCCCAGGAGTGGAACAGCGGGGCGGCGATCACCGTGCGCTCGCGCGAGCGCAGCGGGATCCGGTCGAGCAGCGAGGCGATCGGCGAGAGCGTGGCCGGCTGGGTGCGGCGCGCGCCCTTGGGCGCACCGGTGGTGCCGGAGGTCAGGATGATGAAGTGGCTGCGGCGCTCCGGGGGCTCGAGGTCCGAGTCGTCCGGTTCGGACTCGATCAGGCTCTCAAGCGACCGGTCCCCGGTCTCGTCCCCCTCCTCCTCCCAGGCCACGAAGCGCACGAGGTCGCCCTCGACCCGGGAGAGCAGCCCGGCGAACTCGCTGTCGTAGATCAGCGCCCGGGGCTTCTCCTCGCGGACCACGCCCGCGAGCTGCGGGCCGCTGAACATCGTGTTCATCATCAGCGCGCTGGCGCCGAGCTTGGCGAGCGCCAGCACCGACTCGATGAAGCCGCGGTGGTTGCGGGCGAGGATCGCGACGCCGTCGCCGGCGCGCACACCCTCGCGGCGGAGCGCCCGCGCGAGCCGGTTCGTGCGGCTGTGCACCTGCGCGAAGGTGAGCGTCCCGGCCTCGTCGACCACCATGGGCTCATCGGGGTAGCGCAGCGCGCACATCGTCACGCCCGCGGCGGGCGACGCCCCCCAGCGCCGCAGCTCGCGCGCCACCTGGAGCGCGATGTCCGGGCGCATGGGCCTCACGACCCCCGCCTCGGCCAGCACCCTCAGGTTGAAGGGCACGTCAGGGAGCGCTCCGAGCGATCCGATCTGGATGTGCTGGGCGCGCTGAAGCACGGGCTGAGCCAAGCCTGACAACCTCTCGCTCATGGCCGTACCCTACCCAGCCGGGACGGCCATCTCCCTCACCCGAGGTCGACCATCGCGACCGCGATGCAGGCGATGCCCTCGCCGCGGCCGATCCACCCCATCCCCTCGTTCGTCGTCGCCTTGACGCTGACCGGGCAGCCCAGAGCGTCGCCCAGGATCCGCTGCATCTCGGCCCGGTGCTCGCCGAGGCGCGGGCGCTCGCAGATCACCGTCGCGTCGACGTTCACCACCGCGCCCGGCACCATCGCGGCCGCCGTGCGCAGGAGCTCGATCGAGTCGGCGTCGCGCCAGCGCTCGTCGTCGGGCGGGAAGTGCTCGCCGATGTCGCCCAGGCCAGCGGCGCCGAGCACGGCGTCGGTGATGGCGTGCGCCAGAACGTCGGCGTCGGAGTGCCCGGCGAGCCCCAGCTCGTGCGGGATCTCGACGCCGCCGAGGACCAGCCGGCGCCCCTGCGCGAAGCGGTGACTGTCGTAGCCGACGCCGACCCGCGGGCTCACCCGAGCTCCACCGTCCGGCGCTGGCGCTTCTCGAAGACCGCGATCTCGTTCACGCCCCAGCCGCGCATCGTCTCGACGGCGCGCTCGTACGAGTGCCCGACTTCCTCCGGCAGGTGGGCGTCGGAGGAGAGGGCGAAGGTCGCGCCCGCCTCGACCAACATCTCGGCGAACGCGTCCGCCGGGTAGAGCTCGCTGGCGGGCTTGCGGTAGCCCGCGGTCGAGACCTCGACCGCGATGCCGCTCTCGGCGATCGCCTCCACCGCGCGCTCGTAGTAGAAGCGGGGGTCGCGGCTCGGCTTGGGCCTGCGGTCGCCCCAGTACTTGATCAGGTCGGGGTGGGCGAGGATGTCGTAGAGCCCGCTGCGCGCAGCATCGGCCAGGCGGGTGAAGTACATGTCCCAGAGGCGGTCCGGGTCGGGCACGTCCCGCCAGGCGTCGAAGCGGTCGTAGTCGATGGACCCGTAGTCGACGAAGTGCACGGAGCCCACGACGTAGTCGAACGGGTGCGCGTCGAGCACGCTCGCGATCCGCTCCTCGCGGCCGGGCACCCAGTCCATCTCGATCCCGAGCCGCAGCGGGGTGCCGACGACGAAGTCGCAGTAGGCGTCGAGGTCGTCGACGGCGCTCTCCTGCCAGAACGGATGGTCCCAGATCTCGAGCGCGGTCTTGAAGCGGTGGATGTGCTCGGAGACGCCGATCTCCTCGACGCCGGCGGCGCGGGCCGCCTCGAGGTAGCGCTCGACGTTCTCCTCCGTGAAGTACTTCTCCGGGGTCGCGTCCGGGTCGTCCGGGCGCAGGTGCAGGTGGTAGTCGGTCAGCATCTCCCCAGCAGGGTACGCGAAGCAGCCGTCTCGGCTACGCTCGGCGGCGTGGGCGAGAAGCTACCCAGGACCGCGACCGACCTCGTGCTCCTCGCGGCGGCGTTCGCGCTCGCCACGATCGTCGCCGAGCTCGCGGGCGCTGCGAATCTCGGCACGGCGATGACGTTCGGCGTGCTCGCTTTCGCGGCAGCGCTCATCTTCGTCCTGCTGCGCCCCTAGCGTGGCGGCCCCGCCGGCCGAAGCGGCGACCGCTATCGCGCGGCCTTCCGCAGCGTGCCGGGCTGCTTGAAGTTCGACTTGTCGGCACAGCGGTTGCGCTGCTTGACGGCGATCGTGCCGGAGTTCGCACAGTCGCGACGGTTGCCGGAGGCACGGTTGCGGCGCAGGACGGTGTCCGTCGCCTCGTTCTCGATGCCGTCGGCCTTGTTGCCCTGGGCGACGTTGCCGATCAGCCGGTTCGCGTGCCCGAAGACATCGAAGCCGTCGCCGTGGTTGTTGCGCGCGACGTTGTCCTCGAAGAGGCCGTCGTCACCGGTGATCCAGAAGCCGTCGCCGCCGGAGCCCATCGCCTTGTTGCGCTTGACCGTGACGTTGGTCGCCGACAGGTAGAAGCCGTCCTCTTGCTCCCAGCCGGCGTCGCGCGTCGTGTTGCCGATGACGCGCCCGCCGTTGGGCAGATAGAGGTCGAACCCGTAGCCGGCCACATCAAATACCCGGTTGTTCTGGATCAACGCCTTTCCGGAACCGGAGACGGCCACCTCCACGCCGTCGCCGTCGTTGGACAGATGGCGAGCGACGTTGCCCTTCACGACCGTCCCTGCGCAGGTGGCGAAGCAGTCGATCTCGAATGCGTCGCTCTCCGCGTCCACGATCCGGTTGGCGATCGCCTTCGGGCTGTTACCGGACAGGTAGAAACCGCCTTCGCACGTCCGGCCGCGGTTCCCTTCGGCCCGGATGCGGGCGCCCGTGAGGTAGTAGCAGTAGTCCCAGCCTCCCACGCCGCGGTTGCGCAGCACCTTGGCGCGGTCGCCGCCGTCCACCCACACGAAGGTGCTCCCCGTGTTGGCGAACCGGTTGCCCTCGACCCGGGCGTTGTCGCCGCCCTTGATATGGACCCCCTCGCCGTCCTCGCAGGCGCGGATGTCGTTGTTGCGGACCACCGCATCGTTGCCCGTGATGTAGATGCAGTCCTCGTCCACACGGCGGATCGTGCTGCGCAAGACTTTGCCGTTGTCGCCCCCGATCTCCACGCCGTAGTAGCCGCAGCCGGTCAGTGTCGAGCGCAGCACTCGGGCGTCGTTCCCGCCGGAGTAGAAGCAGTCGTTGTCGGACAGGCCCTTGAAGCGCACCTTGCTGGCCACGCAGCGATCGCTGGTATTGCAGTTGATCCCCGAGCCGTGGCGCAGCTCGAGGTTGGCGATCCGCACCCGGTTGGCGTTGATGTCGAACTGATGGCCGCTGCCGGTCCCCTCAACGAAGCCGTCCACGAACACGCCACGCTTCGCACCCTTGATCACGAGCCGCGGGGTCGAGACGGCCACGTGCTCGAAGTTGCGCTTCTTCGAGATCGCGATCGTGTCACCGGGGTTGGCCGCGTTGACCGCCGCCTGGATCGTCGGGTACTGCTGGGGCACTTTCCGCACGGCGCCCTGTGCGCTCGTGCCCAAGAAGAGGAGCGAGAGCGCTATCCCCGCAAGCACCAGACCGAAGCTGCGTGAACCGTCCATTGGTTCCCTCCCGAGAGCTCGTGTCGACCCCTTAGAACACACCCGTGATGGTTCCCAAGCGCCCGCGCGGGGCGAGGCGATCCTAACCTCGACACCCGTCCCGGGCAAGGGGGCGCGCCCTCAGCGCGCGAGCGGCTCGCGCTCTCGGAGCAGCGCCTCGATCAGGAACCGGTCGACGGGACGGGTGAGCTTGGGGTTCGGGTCGGCCACCGGGTAGACGCGCACCCGGCCGCCAGCGGCCTCGACGAGGCTCGCGTCGTCGGTGGCGGCGGCGAGGCGCTCGGGCGGGACGTCGAGCGCGGCGCGCAGGGCGTCCGCGCGGAAGGCCTGCGGAGTCTGGATCGCCCAGAGCTCGCTGCGGTCGGGGGTCTCGACCACCTCGAGGCCCTCCCCGCGACAGCGCTTGATCGTGTCGATCACGGGCGCGGCCGCGACCAGGCCCGGGAGCATCGCGTGCGCGAGCGACTCGGCGGCGTAGCTCTGCCGGTGCAGCACCACCCAGACGCCGAGCGGCCCCGCGACCGCGCCGATCAGCACGACCTCGAGCAGGGCCCGCTGGCCGATGGTGTGGGCGAACGGTTCGGTGAGCGCGTCGACCATCGCCGCGGGGTCAGTGGGAGTGGTGCTGCACCACGACGGCCTGCTCGCCGTCGGCCAGGCGGACGAGCTCCGCGCCGTAGGTCCGCGCCACGGCGGCGGCGGTGAGCACCTCGTCGGGCCGCCCGCACCCCACCTGGTCGCGGTTGATGCAGAGCACGGAGTCGAAGCGCCGCGCCTGGTCGATGTCGTGCGTCGAGACCAGCACGATGCGGCCCTCGTCGCGCAGCTCCTCGAGCAGCGCGAGGACCAGCTCGGCGGAGGGGCGGTCGACCCCGCTCATCGGCTCGTCCATGAGCAGGACGCCCGCCTCCTGGGCGAGCGCGCGGGCGATCAGCACGCGCTGGCGCTGGCCCCCGGACAGCTCCCCGTACCTGGTGCGGGCGTGGTCGCCGAGGCCGACGCGGTCGAGCGCCTCGCGGGCGGCGCGCCGGTCGTCGCGTCCGAGCCGCCGGTACCACGGCGCATACCGGTAGCGGCCCATCAACACGACGCCGAGCGCGTCGATGGGGAAATCGAGCCGCGACCGCTCGGTCTGAGGCACGTAGGCCAGCGAGCCCCGCACGACCACCTCGCCGCGGCGCCAGGGGGTCTGGCCGAGCAGCGCGCGGAAGAGCGTCGTCTTGCCGCCGCCGTTCGGCCCGAGGACGGCGACCGAGTGCCCGCCCGCGACGTCGAGGTCGACGCCCTCGATCGCGGGGACGCCTGGCGCGTACCCGGCGGCGAGGCCACGGACTTTGAGAGCCGCGTCCATCAGGCCCCCTCCGGGACGCCCCGGCCACGCGACCGGGAGAGCTCGGACAGCACGAGGGATGCGGCGAAGGCCGCGCCGCCCACGAGCGCGATCGCGGCGCCGGGCGGCAGGTTGAGCTCGTACGCGATCCAGAGCCCCGCGATGCCCTGCACGAGGGCGAGGGCCCCGGCGCCGAGCTCCAGGCGCAGCACGCTGCCCGCGAACGGCCTCACCGTCGCCGCGGGCAGCACGAGCACGGCGCTCACGAGCAGGGCGCCGGCCGCGTCGAGAGCGGCGACCACTGCGACCGCGATCGCCACGAGCAGCGTCCAGTCCCCGGCGCGGCGGATCCCGAGCGATCCGGCGTGCGCGGGGTCGAACGCCGTGAGCGTCCAGTCGCGGCGGAAGACGACGGTCAGGCAGCCCACGACGGCGAGCGCGACGACCGTCGCGGCGAGCTCGTCGGAGCCGATCGCGAGCAGGCTGCCGAAGAGCATCTGGTCGACCTCCGCGCCGACCGCGAAGACGTCGCTCGCGAGCACGATCCCGATGGCGAGGGCGGCGACGAGCGCGAGGGCGGTCGCGGCGTCGGCGCCGAGGCGCGGGCCGCGCAGGCGGTCGGTGAGGCCGGCGAAGAGCAGCCCGGTCCCCAGCGCGGCGGCAGGAGCCGGCGCTCCCGTCGCGCTCGCCACGACCAGCCCCGGGAAGGCGGCGGTGCCGACGCCGTGGGCGTAGAAGGCGAGCCCGCGCAGCACGATCTGCGCGCCCAGCACACCCGCGAGCGGCGCGAGCAGGACGAGCTCGAGCGCGGCGCGCTGCATGAAGGGGAGCTGGAACGGATCGAGCACTGCGCCTGCGAGGATAGGGGTAAACTGATATCGATTCCCGCTTCACGTTAGCCGCTGCACGCCTTGACCTCCACCGAAGCCACCCGCGTCCCGTCGCCGCCCGCCGACGAGTGGGTGGAGCTCGCCGAACGCGAGCTGCGTCGCGCGGGGCACCGCGCGAGCGTGCCGCGGTCGACGATCCTGCGGATGATCGGCGCCCAGGAGTGCGTGCTCACAGCTCGGGAGATCGCCGACGAGCTGCGCGCCGCGGGCAAGCCGGTCGGGGTCGCGACCGTCTATCGCACGCTGGAGCTGCTCGAGGACCTGCGGCTCGTGCAGCGCCTCGACGTGGGCGGCGACTCGGCGCGCTACGAGCCGGCGATGCCCGGCGGCGAGCACCATCACCACCACCTGGTCTGCGACGCGTGCGGCCGCGTGACCCCGTTCCAGGACCCGCACCTCGAGCGCGCCATCCACCGGGCCGCCGAGCGCGTCGACTACCGCGTCGGCGACCACGACGTGATCCTGCGCGGCAGCTGCCCCGACTGCGCGGAGGGCTCCTCGCGCAAGGCGCGGGGCGCGCGCTCCTAGATCCCGCACTCCCGGGCGCCCAGCCCGGCGGCGATCGTCCGCGCGTTCGCGGCGAGCGCGTCCAGGTACGTCTCCGCGCCGCTGCCCTCCGGGCCCAGCCCGTCGGTCCACAGCTCGCCCCCCAGGCGAACGCCCGCCTCGTCGGCGATCGCGCGCTCCAGATCGGGGCTCATCCCGGCCTCGACGAAGACCGCCGGCACGCCCTCCTCGCGGATCAGGTCGACCAGGTCGGCAACCTGCGCCGCGGAGGGCTGGGCCTGGGTGGTGAGCGCGGGGAGCGCCGCGCCGACCACCTCGAGCCCGTAGTGCTGGGCGAAGTAGGCGAGCGAGTCGTGCGTCGTCACGAGCTTGCGCCGCTCCGGCGGGATGCGCTCGAAGCAGGCGGCGATGCGCCGGTCCAGGGCGGCGACGCGCGCGTCGTAGCGGCGCACGTTCGCGCGGTAGGCCCGCTCGCCCTCGGGGGCGAGCGCGATCAGCCGCTCGCGGATTCCCGCCACCGCCTGGCGAACCAGGTCGGGGTCGTGCCACCAGTGCGGGTCGAGATCGGCGTCCCCGCCGTGACCCCCGTGGTCGTCGTCCCCGCCGTGGCCGTCCGCGACGGGGATCGCGTCGGCGGCGCTGAACAGCGAGATCCGCGTCGCGTCGGTGCCCGCCGCGTCCGCCAGCTCGTCCATCCAGAGGTCGAGACCGCCCCCCGAGGTGATGATCAGATCGGCGTCGATCAGGGCCTCGGCGTCGGCCGGGCGTGGCTCGTAGTCGTGGGGATCGGCGTTCGGCGGCATGATCGCCTCGACCTCGGCGTGCTCGCCCGCCACGTTGCGCGCCAGGTCCGCGACGTAGGTGGTGCTCGTGACGATGCGGAGCTTGCCGTCCGAGCCCCGCTCGTCCTCGCCGCAGCCCGCGACGGCGGCGAGCGCGAGGCCCGCGAAAACCATACTGAGAATCGTTCGCATCACGCGGCCCTCGAATATACACGCGCCCCGGGCCGTCCCCGCCGGCGCCCCCTCACCCGAGCGAGGCGGATTTGTTCGGATATGTCGCACATATCCGCCTCGGTCCCCGAGGTGAGGCGGATCTGTTCGCCTATGCCGTACAAATCCGCCTCACTCGGGTTGGCGGGGCGGTGCGGGCTCGCGCGGCCTTTCGGGGGGCCGAGGTTGGCTGCGTGCGAAGATCCCTGGGGACAGCCTGCGATCGACAAGGAGGCCTCCTGGATGCGAGTTGGTATTGGCCTGCCGAACGCCGTGGCCGGAACGAGCGGGGCTGAGCTGCGCGACTGGGCGCGCGAGGCCGAGGCTGCGGGGTTCTCGACCCTCGGGACGATCGACCGGATCGTCTACGGCAACTACGACCCGCTGGTCGCGCTCGCGGCCGCCGCGGTGGTCACCGAGCGGATCAAGCTCGCCACGACCGTCGCGCTGGGCCCCGTCTTCGCGCCGGCCGCGCGGATCGCGAAGCAGTTCCTGAGCCTCGACGCGCTCGCCGGCGGCGGCCGGGCGGTGCTCGGGATCGCCCCGGGCGGGCGTCCCGACGACTACGAGGTCGCCGACGTGGCGATGAGCGAGCGCGGGCGCTGGATGGACCGCGCCGTCAAGCAGATCCGCGAGATCTGGGACGGGGTGGACGGCGGCGAGCAGATCGGCCCGCGGCCGGTCGGCGACGCCCGCCCGACGCTCCTCGTCGGTGGCTGGGTCGAGGCTTCCTACCGGCGCGCGGCGCAGTACGGCGACGGCTGGATCATGGGCGGCGGCTCGCCGGACCAGTTCCGCCAGGCCCTGGACGGGGTGCGCGATCACTGGGCGCGGGAGGGCCGCGAGGGCGAGCCGCAGACCGCGGCGCTCTCCTACTTCGCGCTCGGCCCCGACGGCGAGCGAGCCGCACAGGCCTACCTCGGCGACTACTACGCGTTCCTCGGCGAGGAGGCGGTGGGCGCGATCACCAGCGGAGCCGCGCGCGACGCGGACACCGTTCGCGCCTACATCGCCGGCTTCGAGGAGGCCGGGTGCGGCGAGCTGATCTTCTTCCCGTGCTCTAGCGACCCGGCGCAGGTGGGGATGCTGGCCGAGGCGGTGGGGCTGTAGCCGCCGGCTGCCAGCTCCCAGCTCCCAGCTGCCAGCTTCCCGGCGGGGAGACGGCTCCTCGGGCTTGAGGGCTGGCAGCTGGCAGCCAGCGCCTAGCCTTAGGCCGCCGAGGCTTCCGATGAGCGCTTACGAAGGATTGCCCGACACCAGGACGAGCCTGTGCGGCCTGACCGTCGACGGCGACGAGGTCTGGCTCATCCGGGGCATCTCGCAGAAGCTCTACCGCTGCCCGGCGTGCGGCGGCGCCGTGGAGATCGGCGCCGACCACGTGATCGTCCAGACCGTGCTGCGCCTCGGCGGAACCGAGCACCAGCACTGGCACCGTCGCTGCGTGGACGAGATCCTCATCTACCAGCTGCACAACCTGCGGCGCGTGAGCGCGCTCGAGTCGACCCGCGAGCGCCTGGAGCGCCGGGCGCAGCTGAAGCCGGGCCGGCGCCGCCGAAACCTGCGTAGGCGCTAGGCCCCGGGGCTGGCATCCGGCGGCTGGCCGCTATTTGCGCGCGAGCCACGCGAACCCCGCCGCCATCGCGGCGTTCGCTGCGCCGGCCAGCCACAGGGC
>PKER01000367.1 GCA_002919115.1 bacterium | reverse complement strand
CGCCGCGGCCGCGGGGCGCGGCTGGGTGTTCGAGTCCGAGGACCCCCTGCGCAGCCTCCAGGACCTCGCGCGGGAGTGGCGGCGCGCGCTCGGCGCCCGGGTCGTAGGGGTGACCGGGTCGACGGGCAAGACGTCGGTCAAGGACATCACGCGCGCGCTGCTGCCCTGGCGCGTGCACGCGAGCCCCGAGAACTTCAACACCGAGGTCGGCCTGCCGCTCGCGGTGCTGGGCGCCGAGCCGGGCACGGAGGTGCTCGTCCTGGAGATGGCGATGCGCGGCATGGGCCAGATCGCCGAGCTATGCGCGATCGCCGAGCCGGACGTGGGGGCGATCACCAACGTGGGCCCGGTGCACCTGGAGCTGCTCGGCACGATCGAGGCGATCGCCGAGGCCAAGGCCGAGATCCTGCAGGGGCTGGGGCCGGAGGGGCGCGCCGTGGTCCCGGCCGACGCCGAGGCGCTCGAGCCGCACCTGGGCGACGAGCTGCCCACGATCACCTTCGGGCCGGGCGGCGACGTGTTCGCGCGCGAGGTGGAGCGCAGGGAAGGCGCGACCGTGGCGCTGATCGTCACGCCCGCCGGCGAGGCGCGCTTCGAGCTGCCCTTCACCGAGGAGCACAACCTCACCAACGCGCTCGCTGCGGTCGCGATCGGGGTCGCGCTCGGCGCCGAGCCGGCCGCCATGGTGCCGCGGGCGGCGTCCATATCCTTCTCGCGCCTGCGGGGCGAGCGGCTTCAGCTCCCGGGCGACATCGCGCTCGTGAACGACTGTTACAACGCCAACCCGATCTCCATGCGCGCGGCCCTGAAGAACCTCGCCACGCTGCCGGCGAGGCGCCACGTGGCCGTGCTCGGCGGCATGGCCGAGCTCGGGCCCGAGGGGCCCGCGTACCACCGCGAGATCGGCGCCCTCGCCCGCGGCCTGGGCATCGGGCCGGTCATCGGCGTGGGCGAACTCGCCCGCGACTACGCGCCCGACGAGTGGGCGCCGGACCCGCAGGCCGCGGTCGAGGTGGCGGACGGCCTGCTGGAGAGCGGCGACGCCGTGCTCGTGAAGGGCTCGCGCTCGGTCGGGCTCGAGGCGTTCACCGAGGGCCTGCGCGCGCGGCGCGGGGGCGGGGGCGCCGATGCTTAGCGCCCAGATCGTGGTCGGCGAGGCGATCGACCGCGGCGAGATCCTGATCGCGGGCATGGCCGCGATGCTGATCACGATCTTCCTCGGCCCGAAGTTCATCGAGGCCCTGCGGGTGCGGGAGTTCGGCCAGCAGATCCGCGAGGAGGGCCCGCAGGAGCACCACTCGAAGGCCGGGACGCCGACGATGGGCGGGCTGATCATCTTCACCGGCATCGCCGTGCCCTACCTCGTGCTCTCCGGCCTCGACACGGCGAGCCTCACGGTGTTCGGGATCGCCGTCGGCTGCGCGCTGATCGGCTTCGCCGACGACATGATCAAGGTCTCCAAGCGCCGCTCGCTCGGACTGTCGGCGCGCTGGAAGCTGCTCGCGCAGATCGGGCTGGCGCTGATCCTGTGGTTCGTCGCGACGCAGGAGCTCGGGCTCGAGACCAAGATCCAGAGCCGGATCTTCAGCCTGGAGCTCGACGTCGGCTCGGTCGCCTACGCGGTCTTCGTGTTCCTGGTGCTGGCCGGGTTCTCGAACGCGGTGAACCTGACCGACGGGCTCGACGGGCTCGCGGCCGGCTGCTGCGCGATCGTTTTCCTGGCGTTCACCGCGATCACGATCACGAGCGGCCAGGGCGGGCTCGCCGTGCTCTCCGCCTGCCTGGTGGGCGCCTCGATCGGGTTCCTCTGGTTCAACTCGTTCCCGGCGTCGATCTTCATGGGCGACACCGGCTCGCTCGGTCTGGGCGGCGCGATGGGCGCGCTCGCGGTGGTCACCCAGACCGAGCTGCTGCTCATCATCCTCGGCGGGATCTTCGTGATCGAGGCCGCCTCGGTCGCGATCCAGGTCGCCTTCTTCAAGCTCACCCGCCGCCGGGTGTTCTTGATGGCGCCGATCCACCACCACTTCGAGATGCTCGCCTGGTCGGAGACCAAGATCATGCTGCGGTTCTGGATCGTCGCCGCGGTCTGCGCCGGGATCGGCTTCACCCTGTACCAGAACTCGGTCGGCTAGCCCGGCCGCGCCGGGCACGCAGCTACTCCGCGAGCTCGCGCACGCGCGCCGCGAAGCCGCGGACCGACTCGCGCATGCGCCTGCGCCCGAAGAGCACGGAGAAGGGGGCGGACAGCGGGCCCCTCAGGTAGGCGCGGTGGGTGAGCTCGCTGCCCGAGCCCGAGGGCTCGACGCGGTGCTCGTGGCCGAAGCGGGCGAGGGGGAGGCGGGCCTCGTAGGCGAGCCGCCGTCCGGGCTCGACGGCGACCAGCTCGAGCACCATGCGCCCGCCGCGCTTGTACTTGATCACGGCCTCGGTGCCGGGCTCGAGCGGGCCGCGGAGCTCCGCGGAGTGGAGCTGCTCGTTCCACTCCGGCCAGCGCCCGGGATCGGCCCAGAGCGCCCAGACCGCCTCCGGGTCGGCGGATGTGGCCTCCGAATGCACGGCCTCGAACACGCGGGCGAATCTACCCGAGCGGCGGGCGCCGGCCGATCCGCACGCGCGCACCAACCCGCGCGCCAACCCGAGTGAGGCGGATTTGTTCGACATAGCCGAATAGATCCGCCTCACCTCGGGAGGTGAGGCGGATTCGTACGACATAGGCGAACAGATCCGCCTCACGTCGGATCGCCGCAGCGGCTCACGCCGCGCCCGGGGCGGGGCGCTCTTACGAGACCGCCGCGGCGTCCGGGTCCGGGGCCCAGGACTCCGGGTGTTCGCGGTACCACTCGATCGTCCGGCGCAGGCCCTCCTCGAGGCCCACGGCGGGCTCCCAGCCGAGCACCTCGCGGATCTTCGTCGGGTCGACGTACTGGCGGTCGATCTCGCCCTCGGGGTTGCCGGTGCCGCGGATGTCGGGCTCGACGCCGGTGCCCGCGAGCTTGGTGATCAGCTCGACCACCTCGCCCACGCGGTAGGGCCGCCCGCCGCCCGCGTTGAACGCCTCGCCGCGGACGTCGTCGCGGTGCAGGTTGTCGGCGATCGCGAGGTAAGCGGAGGCGGCGTCCTCGACGTAGAGGAAGTCGCGCTCGGGCGAGCCGTCGGAGCGCAGGACCGGCCGCCGCCCCGACAGCGCGGCGCTCACCGCCTCGGGGATCAGCCGCGAGAAGTTGAGGTCGCCGCCGCCGTATATGTTCGCGAAGCGAGTGACCGCGACCGGCACGCCGTAGGAGTGCCAGAAGCTGCGCGCGATCAGGTCGGCGGCGGCCTTCGACGCCTCGTACGGCGCCGTCGGCTGCAGCGCGAAGTCCTCCCGGTAGGGCAGCTCATCGTGCGCGCCGTAGGCCTTGTCCGACGAGGCGAAGACGACGCGCTCGACGCCGTGCTCGCGGCACGCCTGCAGCACGGTCCAGGTGCCGCGCACGTTCGACTCGAAGCCCTGGATCGGCGACGCCTGCACCGTGCCCACGATCGTCTCCGCCGCCAGGTGGAAGACCGTGTCCACGTTGTTGCGGGCGATCGCGGCCGACACCTCGTCGGGGTTGCAGAGGTCGCCCTCGACCTGGATGAGCTCGTCCTCGATGCCGAGCATGCCCACGGCCGACGGCTTCTCGGTGACGCGCCTGCGGTCGAACGAGACCACGCGCTCGCCGCGCTCGAGCAGCGCCTTCGCGAGCCACGCGCCGACGAAGCCGCGTGCGCCGGTGACCATCGAAACCCCCATCAGGCCCTCGCCTCCTCGCGCCGCTCAGGCGCCCGGTCCCACACGCGCCACGGCGCGTCGCCGGTCGCCCACAGGTCGTTCAGCACGATCGCGTCCTTGTACGTGTCCATGCACTCCCAGAATCCGTCGTGGCGGTACGCGGCCAGCCGTCCGTCCGCAGCCGCGCGCTCGAGCGGCTCGCGCTCCAGCACGCTGCTAGGCTCCAGGTAGTCGAGGAAGCTCGGCTCGCAGCAGAAGAAGCCGCCGTTGATCCAGTAGTCGAGCCGCGGCTTCTCGCGAAAGCCCTCGATGCGGTCGTCGTCGCCGATGACCGCGATGCCCCACTGGCTGTAGGGGCGCACCACGGTCATCGTCGCCGCCGCCCCCCGGGCGCGGTGCAGCGCGAGCAGCGCTCCCAGGTCTATATCGGCGACGCCGTCCGCGTAGGCCAGGCAGAACGTGCCCTCGCGCAGCCGGTCGGCTGCGAGCGCCACGCGCCCGCCGGTCTGCGTCTCCTGCCCGGTGTCGAGGCACTCGACCTCGACGCCGTCGGCCCACCGCTCCTGCACGACGAACCGCTCGATCATCTCGCCGAGGTAGCCCGTCAGCAGCAGGAAGCGGCGGAAGCCCTGGGCGGAGTAGATCCGGATTACGTGCCAGACGATCGGCTTGCCGCCGATCTCCACCAGCGGTTTGGGGATCGCGTGAGTCTGCTCCTGCAGGCGCGTGCCGCGCCCGCCGCAGAGGATCGCGACAGGGATCTCGGCCCGTGACCGGGCCTCAGGCGCCACCGGCCACGGCGGGCAGGATGGTCACCTCGTCGCCGTCGTCGAGGGCAGTGTCCAAACCGTCCTGAAAGCGGATGTCCTCGCCGGAGACGTAGACGTTCACGAAGCGGCGCAGGGTGCCGTCTTCGGTGATCCGCTCACGGAGGCCGGCGTACTGCTCGAAAACGGCGTCGAGCGCCTCGCCGACGGTCGATCCCTCGACCTGAATCTCCCCCTCGCCCCCGGTGGCCGCCCGCAGCTGGGCTGGAATCTTGACGGTGATGGCCATTGCGCGCGAAATGCTAGTGCGCCGCCACGGCGCTGGTCGCAGTTGCAAACTCGGCGTCGAGCGCCTCGACGGTCGGGTCGATCTCGTGCATCACGAACCCGTCCCGCGTGGCGTCGAGCGTCTTCAGCCCCTCGCCGGTGATGTAGGCGACGACGCGCTCAGACGGGTCGATGTCGCCGCGCTCGGCGAGCTTCGCGAGCGTCGCGATCGTCACGCCGCCGGCGGTCTCGGTGAAGATCCCGGTCGTCTCGGCGAGCAGCCGGATCGCGGCCCGGATCTCGTCGTCCGTCACGGCCTCGATCGTGCCGCCCGTCCGCCGCGCCAGCTCGAGCGCGTAGGGGCCGTCGGCCGGGTTTCCGATCGCGAGGCTCTTGGCGATTGTGTCCGGGCGCTGCGGCTTGCAGACCTCCCAGCCCTCCTGGTACGCGGTCGCCACCGGGCTGCAGCCCTCCGCCTGCGCGCCGTTAAACGTGGGCAGCTCGCCCTCGACGAGGCCGAGCTCGAGCCACTCGGTGAAGCCCCGGCCGATCTTCGTGAACAGCGAGCCGGAGGCGATCGGCACGACCACCCGGTCGGGCAGCGTCCAACCGAGCTGCTCGACGGTCTCGTAGGCGAGCGTCTTCGACCCCTCCGCGTAGTAGGGCCGCAGGTTCACGTTCACGAACGCCCACGGCCGCTCCTCGCAGAGCTGCGTGCACAGCCGGTTGACGTCGTCGTAGTTGCCGCGGATGCCGACGAGCCTGGTCCCGTACACGCCGGTCGCGAGCAGCTTCTGCTCCTCGAGGTCGGCGGGCACGAACACGTAGGACTCGAGCCCGCGCGCCGCCGCGTGCGCGGCGACCGCGTTGGCGAGGTTGCCGGTGGACGCGCAGGCGAGCGTCTCGAACCCGAGCTCCTGCGCCTTGGCCGCGGCGACGGCGACGACCCGGTCCTTGAAGGAGTGCGTCGGGTTCGCCGCGTCGTTCTTGATCCAAAGCTCGCCGATCCCGAGCCGCTCAGCGAGCTGGTCGGCCTTCACGAGCGGGGTCAGGCCCGGCTCGAGGGGGTCCTTGGGCCGCTCGGAGAACGGCAGGAAGTCCGCGTAGCGCCAGATGCCTGAGCTGCCCGCCTGGATCTTGCGACGCAACTCGGCGGCGTCGGCCTGCGGGGCCTCGTAGGCCACCTCGAGCGGCCCGAAGCACTGCTCGCACACGTAGCGCGCATCGAGCCCGTAGCGGCTTCCACATTCCTTGCACTGAAGCGCCGTCGGGGGCATCTAGCTGTTCTCCATCTCCGGTCTTGTCGGGTTACCTACGAAAAAACCTCTGCTTGCGAGCAGAGGTCCCGAACCGGAACTCCACTCGCATCTTCCAGGTGTCTCCACCTGCTGGAATTGGCACCTCTCCTTCGAGCGCTCGGCTCTCCGGTGGTTGCCGGGGCTTCACAGGGCCAGTCCCTCCACCCCTCTTGATGCAGTGGCTATGTGGCAGGGCAGTCTAACAACGCGCGTGACGGAGCGCGCGGAACCGCGCGTGACGGCGGCGTTGCGCGCCTCCGCGGCGGCTGGCATGTGGCGTACCCTTAGCCCATGCCCGTGACGAGCGACAGGAGCACGGCCGATGCCGAGCCTTCCCAAGCCGAGGTTGCGCCGGACGACGCGGGCTTCGTCGTCGCTCGCGCCGAAGCCTGAGCCGGCTGAGCGCAAGCCGCGCGTCGAGGTAGTCAGCGGCCAGGGCTTCCGCTGGGTGCACGTCGAGCGCCCGTCGCAGGTCGAGATCGCCTGGCTGCGCGAGCATTTCGACTTCCACCCGCTCGCGCTGGAGGACGTGCTCTCGCGCAACCAGCGGCCGAAGATCGACGAGTACGACGACTACCTCTTCATCCTCCTGCACTTCCCGGTGTTCGACAGCCAGGTCGGGCGCCTGAACGCGGGCGAGCTCGACGCCTTCGTCGGCCGCGACTTCATCGTCACGATCCCGAACCAGCCCCTGCAGCCCGTCGAGTACCTGTTCGAGCGCTGCCGGCAGAAGGAGGAGCTGCGCGACCAGCTGTTCGCCCGGGGCTCGGGGCTGTTGCTGTACAGGATCATCGACGACGGGTTCGACTACTGCTTCCCGATGCTGCGCAAGATCGGGAACAAGCTCGACGCGCTCGAGGACGACATCTTCGAGGGCCGAGGCGCCAGCGTCGTGCGCGACATCTCCAACGTCAAGCAGGAGATCATCAACTTCCGCAAGGTGATCCGCCCGCAGCGCCAGGTGCTGCGCGACCTCGAGAACGTGAAGCACCGCTTCCTCCTCCCGCCGGAGGGCGAGGAGCTCGAGATCTACTTCGAGGACCTGGGTGACGCGCACGAGCGCATCTGGGACATGCTCGAGAACTACAAGGAGGTGGTCGAGGCGCTCGAGGACACCAACGAGTCGGTGATCTCGCACCGCGTGAACGACATCCTCCGCGTGCTCACGGCGATCAGCGTCATCGTCCTCCCGCTGACGCTCATCGCGAGCATCTTCGGCATGAACGTCGGCCTCCCCGGCGGCGGCGACCCCAGCGGGGGCCCGACGGTGAGCTTCTGGGTGATCCTCGGCGTGATGCTCGCGGGGCTCGTGGGGATGGTCGCCTACTTCCGCAAGCGCGGCTGGCTGTAGGCCCCGCGCCGCGCGCGCTCGCGCGAGCGCGGGACAATAGGATCAGCGCCCCGTGGCCAACCAACGCATCTGGGCGCCCTGGCGCCTCGCTTACGTGAAGGACGCATCCAAGGACTCAGAGCAGGAGTGCATCTTCTGCGCCAAACCCGCCGCCGGTGACGACGAGGCGAACCTGATCGTCCACCGCGGCGAGCGCTGCTTCGTGATCCTCAACCTGTTCCCGTACACGAACGGGCACCTGATGGTGGCCCCGTTCGAGCACATCGGGGCGATCCAGGACCTCCCGCCCGAGACGACCGCCGAGATGATGGCGCTCGCCCAGCGGGCGATCGTCGTGCTCGAGCAGGAGTACGAGCCGCACGGCTTCAACGTCGGCTTCAACCAGGGCCGGGTCGCGGGCGCCGGCGTCGAGCACCACATCCACATGCACGTCGTCCCGCGCTGGGGCGGCGACAACAACTTCATGCCGGTGCTCGCCGACACGCGGGTGATGCCCCAGACCCTCGACCAGACCTACGCGGCGCTCAAGGGGAAGTTCTAGGTGACTGTCAAGGCGGAGATCTTCAAGGCGTACGACGTCCGCGGCATCTACGGCCGCGACATGGACGGCGACACCGCGTACGCGATCGGCCGCGCCTTCGCCCGGGTGCTGGCCGACCTGCGGGGCAAGGCGCCGGCCGACCTGCGCGTCGGCCTCGGGCGCGACATGCGCATCCAGGCGCCCGAGATGGCGGGCCGCTTGCGCGACGGGCTCGTCGACGAGGGCTGCACCGTGCTCGACGCGGGCATGGTCGGCACCGAGATGCTCTATTACCTCGTCGGGTCGCGCGAGCTCGACGGCGGGGCGATGGTCACCGCCTCGCACAACCCCAAGGCCTACACGGGCGTGAAGCTCGTCCGCGAGGGCGCGCTCGCGCTCTCCGGCGACGCGGGCATCCAGGAGATCAGGCGCGTCATCGAGGCCGGCCTGCCCGAGGCCCCGGGCGGCGGCTCCGCCCAGGAGGTCGACATCTACGCCGAGTTCCAGGAGCACGTGCTCGGCTTCATCGACCCGGCGAACGTGAAGCCGCTACGGGTCGTGGTCGACGGCGGCAACGGCATGGCGGGCCCGATGGTCGGCCCGCTGCTTGAGCGCCTCGGGCTCGACACGATCGAGACCTACTGGACCCCCGACGGCGAGTTCCCCGACCACGAGCCGAACCCCCTGCTCCCCGAGAACCGCGCGTTCATCATCGAGCGGGTGCGCGCCGAGGGGGCCGACCTCGGCATCGCCTGGGACGGCGACGCCGACCGCTGCTTCTTCATCGACGACCAGGGCGAGTTCGTAGACGGCGACTTCCTCACCGCGCTGCTGGGCAAGCATGTTCTGCGCCGCGAGCCCGGCGCCACGATCCTCTACGACGTGCGCGCCTCGCGCGCCGTGCCCGACACGGTCGCCGCGCACGGCGGCACCGCGATCGTGAACCGCGTGGGCCACGCCTTCATGAAGGCGGCCATGCGCGAGCACGACGCGGCCTTCGCGGGCGAGGTCTCGGGCCACTACTACTTCCGCGACTTCTGGTGCGCGGACTCGGGCACGATCCCCGCGCTGCTCGTGCTCGAGCTCGTGTCGGTCGAGGGCCGGCCGCTCTCCGAGCTCGTCGGCGAGTTCCGCAGCCGCTACTTCATCTCCGGCGAGATCAACTCCGAGGTGGCCGACCAGCAGGCGAAGATGCGCGAGCTGGCCGAGCTCCATCCCGACGCCGAGGTGACCTGGCTCGACGGCGTCTCGGTCGACTACCCCGACTGGCACTTCAACGTGCGCCCGTCGAACACCGAGCCGCTCCTGCGCCTCAACCTCGAGTCGCTGATCTCGCGCGAGGACATGGAGCGCCGCCGCGACGAGGTCCTCGCGGTCATCCGCTCCTAGCCGATGCCCGAGACCGACGACGCGGCCGCCGCCCTCGAGCGCGCGCGTGCCGCGGGCTTCGTCCTCCTGCGGATCCCGACGCCGTTCGCGGTCGGGCGGGTCAACTGCTGGCTGGTCGAGACCGAGCCGCTCACGCTGATCGATACCGGGCCGAACTCGGGCAAGGCGCTGGACGAGCTCGAGCGCCAGCTCGCTGCCGCGGGCCACGCGATCGAGGACCTCGGGCTGATCGTGATCACGCACCAGCACGTGGACCACACCGGGCTCGCCGAGATCGTCGCCGAGCGCTCGGGCGCGGAGGTCGCCGCGCTCGGCGCCGCCGCGCGGCGGCTCGCCAACTACGCCGAGGACGCCGAGCTCGAGGACCGCTTCGCGGGCGCGCTCATGGTGCGCCACGGGGTGCCCGAGGACGTGGTCACCGCCCTGCAGTCGGTCTCGCGGAGCTTCCGGGCCTGGGGCTCGCACGTCACGGTCACCCGCCCGCTCGCCGACGGCGAGCGCCTCGAGCTCGGCGACCGGACCTGGGAGGTTCAGCACCGCCCGGGGCACAGCCCGTCCGACACGCTGTTGTGGGACGCCGAGCGCCGGCTGCTCGTCGCGGGCGACCATCTGCTCGCCCACATCTCCTCGAACCCGCTGCTCGCCCGCCCGCTCGACGACTCGCCGGGCCGCACCCGCTCGCTGATCGACTACCTCGACTCGCTGGCGCGCACCCGTGAGCTTCCCGCCGAGCTCGTCCTCACCGGGCACGGCGACCCGATCACCGACCACGTCGCGCTGATCGACGCGCGCCTGCAGATGACCGAGCGGCGCAAGGAGAAGATCCTCGCGATCGTGCGCGAGCGCCCCCGCTCCGCCCACGAGATCGCCCTCGAGATCTGGGGCAACGTGGCCGTGACCCAGGCGTTCCTCACGCTCTCGGAGGTGATCGGCCACCTCGACCTGCTCGTCCGCGAGGGCGCCGTGCGCGAGGTCACCGAGGGCGAGCGCTCGGTGTACGAGACGACCTGAGCGACCGCGCCCACCCCGCACCGGTAGCATCGGCCGCAGTGAGCGTCCCCCCGAGCGTCGTGCGCGAGCAGCCCACAAGCGCCCAGAACGGCGCCGGCTTGCGCGCGCGCCCGCGCAAGAAGAAGATGCTCATCATCGTCAACCCGTACGCGACCACGGTCTCCGACCGGCTGAAGGGACTCGTCGTGTACGCGCTGCAGGGCCGCTACCGCGTCGAGGCGATCTCGACGCAGGCGCAGAACCACGCGACCGAGATCGGCCGCGAGGTGCGCGACTCCGGCTACGACGTGGTCGTCGCGTTCGGCGGCGACGGCACGCTCAACGAGGTCGCGAACGGGCTGGCGGGCTCCGACGTCCCCGTGACGGTGCTCCCGGGCGGCTCCACGAACGTCGTCGCGCGCACGCTGGGGATCCCCAACGACGTCGTCGACGCGACCGAGCGCCTGCTCGGGCTCGCCGACGACTTCCGGCCGCGCAAGATCGACCTGGGCACGGCCAACGGCCGGCGGTTTTTGTTCGCGTGCGGCGCCGGGCTCGACGCGATGGTCGTGAAGCGCGTGGACTCGCACCCGCACCTCAAGGCGCGGTTCGGCCCCTGGTTCTACACGTGGGCCGCGATCTCAGGCTTCAACCGGCACTTCCTGCTGGGCTCGCCCGCGCGCCTGCGCCTGCGCGCCGACGGCGGCGAGTCGGAGGGCATCACGACGATCGTGCAGAACTCCGACCCGTTCACGTACTTCGGCGAGCGCCCGGTCCGCATCTGCCGGGAGGCGGCGATCGACAACGGGACGATCTCGCTGGCGATGCTCAAGCGCGCCGCCCTGCGCGACATGCCGACGGTCGCGCTGCGCTGCCTGTGGGACCGCTTCCCGGCCCCCAACCACCGCCAGATCGAGGCCTTCGAGCGCGTGACCACCGCCCGCATCGAGTCGATCTCGGCCGACGCGCGCGGCGAGCCCGTGCTCTTCCCGGTCCAGGTCGACGGCGACTACATCGGCGACCACGAGGCGCTCGACATCGGCGTCGAGCCGGGCGCGCTGACGATCGTCGCGTAGGAGCGGTTTCGCGGCCGCGCGCTGCGGTAGCTTGCGGCGCCATGCCGAAGCGCGAGCCCGACTGCCTCTTCTGCCGCATCGTCGCGGGCGAAGAGCCGGCGCACGTCGTCCTCGACGAGCCCGGCTGCGTCGCCTTCCTGGACGCGCGGCCCCTGTTCCACGGCCACACCCTGCTCGTCCCGCGCGACCACCACGAGACGCTCTGGGACCTGCCCGAGGCCGAGGTGGGCCCGCTGTTCGCGACGGCGCGGCGCCTGAGCGTCGCGGTGCGCGACGCGATGGGCGCGCAGGGCGCCTTCGTCGCCATGAACAACGTCGTCAGCCAGTCGGTGCCGCACCTGCACGTGCACGTGGTGCCGCGCGTGCGCAAGGACGGCCTGCGCGGCTTCTTCTGGCCGCGCACC
>PKER01000196.1 GCA_002919115.1 bacterium | reverse complement strand
CGGGTGCGTCGGACGGCGACTCCGGGGAGGGCGACGTGAGCTTCTCCGGCGGCCGCTGGAGCGCGGAGCGCTACAACCGCGCGCAGCTCGCGGGCCGGGTCGCGGTCCTGGGCGGGATCGCGCTCGTCGCCTTCGCCGCGATCTTCTTCCGGCTCTGGTACCTGCAGATCCTCTCCGGCGACAAGTACCTCGCCGAGGCGCAGGGCCAGCGGGTCCGCGAGATGACCGTGCAGGCGCCGCGCGGCGAGATCCTCGACCGCAACGGCAAGGTCCTGGTCGGCAACCGCACCGCGCTCGCCCTGCAGGTGCGGGCGGAGGAGCTGCCCAAGCGGCCGCAGCGCCGCAACAAGGTCCTCGAGCGCGTGGGCGAGGTCATCGACATGCCGCTCGAGAAGATCAAGAAGGAGATCCGCAAGCAGACCGAGGAGCTGCCCGCTAACCCGGTGACGCTCAAGCGCGACGTCCCCGAGGAGGTCGTCTACTACCTGCGCGAGAACCAGGCCCGCTACCCGGGCGTCACCGTCGACCGCGTCTACGTGCGGCGCTACCCGCGCGGGACGACCGCGGCGCACATGCTGGGCTACGTCCGCGAGGTCTCCCAGGAGGACCTCGAGCAGCCGCGCTTCCGCGACCTGCAGCCCGGCGACATGGTGGGCAAGGACGGGATCGAGCTCACCTACGACCACGTCCTGCGCGGCATCAACGGCCTCACCCGGGTGCCGGTGGACGTGACGGGCACGCCGACCGGGCGGCCGCACGTCGCCCGCGAGCCGCGCTCGGGCAACGACCTGCGCCTGACCATCGACCTGCGGCTCCAGGAGGCCGGCGAGCGGGCGGTCTCGCGCTTCGGGCTGCCCGGCGCGTTCGTCGCGATGCGCGTGGACGACGGCGAGATCCTCGCGATGGGCTCCGTGCCGAGCTTCGACCCGCGGGTCTTCGCCAAGCCGTCCGTCGACCCCGACGAGTACTCGGCGCTCCAGGAGGACCCGGAGAGGCCGCTCTACAACCGCTCGATCCAGGGCACCTACCCGACGGGCTCGACGTTCAAGCCGATCACGGCGCTGGCGGGGCTCGCGTCGCACGCGATCACCGCATCGGAGGTGATCCAGGACGGCGGCGCGATCGAGATCGGCGACCAGGAGTTCACGAACGCCGGGCGCACGGCGCACGGCCCGGTCGACCTGCGGAACGCGATGAAGGTCTCCTCGGACGTCTACTTCTACACGATCGGCGCGCGCCTGAACGACGACGCCGTGAACGGCAAGGCCTGGATCCAGGACTGGGCGCACGACCTCGGTTTGGGCGAGACGACCGGCATCGACATCCCGGGCGAGGCGGGCGGCAACATCCCGACGCCCGAGTGGCGCAACGAGCTCTACCGCGAGGGCGAGACCGACCGCCCGTGGTCGATCGGCGACAACGTGCAGACGGCGATCGGGCAGGGCGACGTGCTCGCCACCCCGCTGCAGATGGCGGTCGCCTACGCCGCGCTCGGCAACGGGGGCACGGTCGTCCGGCCGCACCTCGCCTACCGCGCGGAGGACCAGGCGGGGCGGATCGTGCAGGAGTTCGACCCCGCGCCGCAGCGCGAGATCGAGATCGACGAGGGCTGGCGCCAGGCCGTGATCGACGGGCTCAAGGCGGCGGCGATGGAGCCCGGCGGCACCTCGTACGGGGTGTTCGGCGGCTTCCCGGTGCCGGTGGCCGGCAAGACCGGCACGGCGGAGACCTTCCACGAGGGCGTCCCCTACGACCAGTCCTGGTACGTCGCCCTCGCGCCCGCGGACGACCCGGAGATCGTGGTGGCGGTCACGGTGGAGCGCGGCGGCTTCGGCGCCGACTCCGCGGCGCCCGCCGCGTTCGAGATCCTCTCCCAGTATTTCGACGTGCAGGCCGACGAGGTGGAGCAGGTTTCGCCGTCCGGAGACGGTACGGTGGTGTACGAATGAGGCGGACGCCTACACAACGGGATCACGCCGAGGGGGTGGGTGACCGATGGCCGTAGTCAGCGGGCCCAGGCCACGCGCGCGGGTCGCGCCGCGCCCCCAGCCGTTCGCCGAGCCGCGCGAGAGCCTGCTCGAGCGCGTCGGCGTGCTGCGCCTCGACTTCTCGCTCCTCGGAGCGGTGCTCGGTTTGCTCGGCCTGTCGGTCGTGGTCCTGGATCAGGTCGTCTCCAGCGAGCTTGCGATCCGCCAGGCGATCTACGCGGTCGTCGGCCTCGCGCTGATGTTCGCGGTCGCCCAGGTGGACTACTCACGCTTCCGCGAGCTGCGGGTGGGCATCTACACGGCGATGATCGGGATGATCGTCTTGGTCCTGATCGTCGGCGAGGCCACTCGCGGCGCGCGCAGCTGGATCGAGCTGCCGTTCTTCACGTTCCAGCCGTCCGAGCTCGGCAAGGTCCTGCTCACGCTCGCTCTTGCGGCGATGGTGATCGACCGCGTGCCGAACACCTCGGAGTGGAAGCGGACGGCCGCCGTGCTGCTCGCGGGCGCGGTCCCGACCGGCCTCGTCTTTCTGCAGCCCGACCTTGGCTCGGCGTTCGTGTACGTGGCGATCACCCTCACGGTGCTGTTCGTCGCGGGCACGCGCTGGCAGCACCTGGCGGCCATCGGCGCCGCGGGCGTGGCGATCGCGTTGATCGTGCTCGTGCTCGCGCCGGCCGCCGGCCACCCGATTCTCAAGCCGTATCAGCAGGATCGGCTGACTGCATTTCTGAGTCCGAGCGCGGATCCCGCCGACTCGACGTACCAGATCCGGCAGTCACAGATCGCCGTGGGCGCCGGTGGCAAGACCGGCCGCGGCGACAACGCTACGCAGACGCGGCAGGGTTTCCTTCCCGAGCGCCACAACGACTTCATCTTCGCGACCGTCGGTGAGCGCTACGGGTTCGTCGGTGCCGCGTTCCTTTTGTCCCTCTACGCCCTGCTCATCTGGCGGGCGCTGCGCATCATGACGCTTTCGAAGAACCTCTATGGCGCGATCATCGCGGGCGCGATCGCCGGCATGCTGCTGTTCCACGTCTTCGTGAACGTCGGCATGAACATCGGCATCGCGCCGATCACCGGAATCCCGTTGCCGCTGGTCAGCGCCGGTGGTTCCTCGGTGATCGCGACGCTCATCGCGATCGGATTGCTCCAGAGCATCTACGTTCAGTCGCAGCTCGCCTCGAGAAGCAGGGTCTGACTGCTCTCTTGAGGTGAGCCAGAATTGAAGAAGAAGATCGTCGTATCAGTCGACGCCGGGGAGACCCGCGTCGCGGTGCTCGAACGCAAAGGCCGAGCGAAGCCCAAGGTGGCCGAGCTCTACGTCGAGCGCCGCGGCTCGCGGTCCATCGTCGGCAACATCTACAAGGGCGTCGTCGACAACGTCCTGCCCGGGATGGAGGCCGCCTTCGTCGACATCGGCCTCGAGCGCAACGGCTTCCTGCACGTCGACGAGATCGTGCTGCCCGGCGGCGAGAAGGTGCCGCGGCGCGGCCACGGCAAGGGCCGCCGCATCGACGAGCTGCTGAAGCCCAAGCAGGAGGTCCTCGTCCAGGTCGTCAAGGACCCCCTGAAGACCAAGGGCGCGCGCCTGTCGATGCAGCTCTCGATCGCGGGGCGCTACCTCGTCTACATGCCCCAGGGCGCGGGAGTCGGCGCGAGCCGGCGCCTGCCCGACGCGGAGCGCGACCGCCAGCGCAAGCTGCTGCAGAAGCTCCACAAGGAGCGCAACGGCAAGGGCGGCGTGATCGTCCGCACGGCCGCGCAGGGCGCGAAGCGCGCCGACTTTGAGCGCGACCTCGAGTACCTGCACAAGCTGCACGAGGTCGTCGAGCGCCGCGCGAAGGAGGTGAAGGCGCCCGCGCTCGTCTTCCAGGAGGCCGATCTTTCGATCCGCGTCCTGCGCGACGTCCTCACCAAGGAGTTCGAGGGCGCGATCATCGACGACGAGAAGCAGTACCAGCGCGTCACGAGCTTCTTCCAGCGGACCGCGCCCGAGCTCGTCGACCAGGTCGAGCTCTACCAGGGCGATGAGCCGCTGTTCGAGAAGGTGGGGGCCGCCGACGCGATCCGCTCGACGCTGCAGCGCCGCGTCGACCTGCCCTCGGGCGGCTACCTGATGATCGACTACGCCGAGGCGCTCACCGTCATCGACGTCAACACGGGCAGCTTCACCGGCCGCGGCAAGGGCCGGCTCGAGGACACGATCACGAAGGTCAACATCGAGGCCGCCGAGGAGGTCGTGCGCCAGCTCCGCCTGCGCGACATCGGCGGGATCATCGTCATCGACTTCATCGACATGGCGCGGGCGCGCAACCGCGACCAGGTCCTCAAGACGATGCGCAAGGCGCTCGACGAGGACAAGACCAAGACCTACGTGGTCGAGATCTCGCCGCTCGGGCTGGTGGAGATGACGCGCCAGAACGTCACCGACGGCGTGCGCGAGATCCTCACCAAGCCGTGCCCGACCTGCAACGGCGAGGGCGTCATCGAGTCCGAGGAGACCGTGGCGATCGACGTGATCCGCAAGCTGCGCGACCTCGTCGCCGAGCGGCCCGAGCCCGAGGCGTTCCTCGTGCGCGTGAACCCGAAGGTCGCGGCGAAGCTCATGGAGGAGGGCAGCGGCCTCACCGAGCTCGAGGAGGCCAGCGGGAAGACCTTCCACTTCGAGGGCGGCGACGCGCTGCCGATCTCGACCTACGAGGTCGTCGACGAGGGCACCCGCGAGGAGATCGAGCGGCGCGCGCTGCCGTTCGCGGTCGGCGAGGAGGTGCTCGTCACGATCGAGGAGCCGCACATGTACGAGGCCGACGACGCGATCGCGCGGGTCGACTCCTACATCGTCTCCGTCACGGGCGGCGGCGAGCACGTGGGCGAGCGGCGGCTCGTGCGGATCGACGAGGTGGGCCGCGGCGAGGCGCGCGCCTCGCTGGTCGAAGGCGGCCAGGACGGAGGCGACTCCAAGGATGGGGAGGACGAGCAGCTAGAATCGTCCCGCTCCGGGCGACGCCGCCGTGGCCGCCGAGGTGGTCGCGGGCGTTCGCGCGCGAGGAAGCAAGAGACCGCAACTGGTAACGACTGATGGCCAAGACCGAATCCCCCGCATACGCGATCGTTGAGACGGGCGGCAAGCAGTACCGCGCCGAGAAGGGCTCGGTGCTCGTCGTCGACCGCCTGGATGCCGCCGAAGGCGACAAGGTCAACCTGCGGGCGGTGATGTTCCGCGGCGACGACGCCGTCGTCGCCGGGCCCGACCTGGAGAAGGTCAAGGTCGAGGCCAAGGTCACCGAGCACCTGCGCGGCGAGAAGATCCGGGTCTTCCGGTACAAGCCGAAGAAGGGCTATCGCCGCCGTCGCGGGCACCGCTCGGAGCTCACCAAGCTGGAGATCCTCGACGTCAAGATGCTCAGCCGCAAGCCGGCGGCCAAGAAGAGCTCGTCCGAGGACAAGGAGGGCGCCGCCGGGAAGAAGGACGCGCCCGCCAAGGAGGACTCGTAGATGGCTCACAAGAAGGGGCTCGGTTCCAGCCGCAACGGCCGTGACTCGAACCCGAAGATGCTGGGCGTCAAGGTCTTCGCCGGCCAGCGCGTGACCGGCGGCGAGATCATCGTGCGCCAGCGCGGCACCCGCTTCCGCCCTGGCGACGGCGTCGGCATCGGCCGGGACCACACGCTGTTCGCCATGCGGCCGGGGGTCGTCCAGTTCAAGACGGGCCGCCGCGGCCGGGTCGTCTCGGTCGACGAGCAGGCCGAGTAGCTTTTCGGCTTTCAGCTTTCAGCTGCCAGCTTCCAGCTGAAGTCGCCGGTCGTCGGTCGCCGGTTCGGCGGGTCGGGCGTTTGGCGTGCGTCCGCGTGCGCTGGGCGTTGCTCGTGCCCTTGTACTTGGTTCCTGGTAGCTGGTAGCCAGAAGCTGGAAGCTGGCTACCTGAAAGCCAAAGCGCGCGCGCAACGATTAAGTTGCCGCGCCATGGAAACCACCAAGCCATCCCTGCTGCCGTTCGGGCTGAGCATCGGTGGCGTCGTCGCGGCGTTCGCCCTGCTCATCGCCCTCTCGCCGTCAGGCGCCGGTGCCGCCACCGCGCAGTGCACCCAGAGCTCGGGAACGGTGAGGTCGGACGGAGCTCTCGGCGAGGTCAACAAGGTCATCGTCGGGTATCGCAAGCGCGACAACCAGCTCCGGGTCATCAACCGAGCTCAGCTCCCGAGTGGCGTGCGCGACATCACCGATGTCGTGTGCCCGAACGACCAGCGCTGGCACTGGATCGTGCTGCGCTTGAGGGACAAGAACGACACCGTCAGGCTGACGG
The DNA here is from genome assembly GCA_002919115.1 of bacterium. GTDB lineage: Bacteria > Actinomycetota > Thermoleophilia > Solirubrobacterales > 70-9 > RSA11. Next base: position 5,705 of record PKER01000196.1, on the reverse strand, counting down.
GTCGTGATCCCGTCATGCGCGGGTACAAGAAGGTGCCGCGCACGATTGCCGTGCGAGTCAACGCGGGCTCAGGGAACGATCAGATCTTCGGCCACCACGGCCGGGATCACGTGAACGCCGGCGCGGATCGTGACCGCGTGCGGACGTTCAAAGGCAACGATTGGATCAAGGGGGGCAACGGTCGCGACCGGATCTGGGCCGGACCGGGCAAGGACGAGATCCACGTCGATGACGGCAACAAGGATTTCGTCGACTGCGGTCCGGGCACGGACATCGTCTACGCGGATCCGCGCGACGTGCTCGTGAACTGCGAACGCATTCGCTAGCTCGTCGCGAATCACGACCGTCGCCACCGGTCATCAGTCGCGGCGCAGGCCCGGCTGATGGCTGGTGGCCCAATAGCTTCAGGTGTCAGCTTCCAGCTATCAGCTATCAGCTGCCAGCTGCCAGTCGCCGGTCGCCCGTTCCGCGATCCGGACCGCGCGGCGGACCCCCAAAACCGCCCGCCCGCACGAGCGAGGCGGATTGGCAGCGCGTAGCGGGAGGAATCCGCCTCGCTCAGAACACGCGGCGGCTGCGGGCGTTCGCAGCCACGCTCGAGCTCTGTAACCGGCGACCGGCGACCGGCAAACCGGCGACCGGCGACCGGCAAACCGGCGACCGGCAGCTGGTAGCTGGCAGCTAGCAGCTGCCAGCATTACCCCGTGTTCCACGACAAGGCCCGCATCTACGTAGAGGGCGGACACGGCGGCAACGGCGCCGTCAGCTTCCGGCGTGAGGCCCACGTGCCGCGCGGCGGGCCCGACGGTGGCGACGGCGGCCGGGGCGGCGACGTCGTGCTGGTCTGCGACCCCTCGCGGCGCGACCTGAGCGCGCTGCGCTACTCGCGGCACTTCAAGGCGGGCCGCGGCGAGCACGGGCGCGGCAAGCAGCAGCACGGTGCGCGGGGCGAGGACCGCGAGGTGCACGTGCCCCCGGGGACGACCGTCGAGGGCCTCGAGGGCGAGCGCTACGACCTGGTGCGTCCCGGCCAGCGCGTCGTCGTGGCCGCCGGGGGCAGCGGCGGGCATGGCAACAAGCGCTTTGCCAACTCGACCCGGCAGGCGCCCAGGTTCGCGGAGCGCGGGCTGCCCGGCGAGTCGGGCTGGATCGAGCTGCGGCTGCGCCTGCTCGCCGACGCGGGCCTCGTCGGCCTCCCGAACGCGGGCAAGTCCTCGCTGCTCGCCCGCCTCACGCGCGCCCGCCCCAAGGTGGGCGACTACCCGTTCACGACGATCGACCCGGTGCTCGGCACGCTCGACGACGGGATGCGGCAGCTCGTGCTCGCCGACATCCCGGGGTTGATCGAGGGCGCCGCGGACGGCGCCGGGCTGGGGCACGAGTTCCTCGCCCACGTGGAGCGGTGCCGCGCGCTCGTGCACATGGTGGAGATCGACCCTCCCGAGGGGGCGCCCACGCCCGAGGAGGCCTACCGGATCGTCCGCGGCGAGCTCGCCAAGCACGGCGCCGGCCTCGCCGAGCTGCCCGAGATCGTCGTGCTCTCCAAGGCCGACCTCGTGGACGAGGAGCGCCGCGAGCGCGAGGTCGCCGAGTGGCGGGCGCGGATGGGGGAGGGCGCCGTGGTGCTGGCGCTCTCGGCGGCCACGGGCGCGGGGATCGACCGGCTCCGCCAGGAGCTCTTCGCGCTCGTGCCGGAGACGGACGAGGCGCGCACGCCGCTCCCCGACGAGCCCGAGTTCGAGGTGGAGCACGCCGTGTACCGGCCCACCGGCCGGCAGGGCTTCGACGTGGAGGTCGAGGAGGAGGGCGTGTTCCGGGTCCACGGCAGGGGGATCGAGCTCTTGTTCGAGCGCCACGACCTCGAGAACCCCGAGGCGCTCTCCTACCTGGAGGAGCGGCTGCGCGAGATCGGCGTGATCGCGGCGCTGGAGCGCGCCGGATTCGAGCCCGGCGACGAGGTCCGCATCGGCGAGCGGGCCTTCGACCTGGACCCCCGCTGAGGGGGCCGGCCGCGGCTTCCTAGACTCTCGCCCCGCTATGACCGTCGTTGCGAAGCTGGGCTCATCGATAGTCGCCGCCCCCGACGGGGCGGTGCGCGGGGAGGTGCTCGACGCCGTCTGCGCGCAGGTCGCGGAGCTCCACAACCGCGGCGAGAACGTGGTCATGGTGACCTCGGGGGCGATCGCCCTGGGCATGAAGCTCATGGGGTTCGACTCGCGGCCGCGCGCCATCGACGAGCTCCAGGCCGCGTCCGCGGTGGGGCAGGGCACGCTCTTCCGCTCGTACGAGGAGCGGCTTGCGGCGCGCGGCGTGCACGCCGCGCAGGTGCTGCTCAACTCCTACGACATTTCGGCGCGCGTCAACTACCTGAACGCGCGCGCGACCCTGCGCCGGCTGCTCGAGTGGCGCACCGTCCCCGTCATCAACGAGAACGACACGACGGCGACCGACGAGATCACGTTCGGCGACAACGACTTCCTCGCCGCGCAGGTGGCGATCCTTTTGGAGGCGGACGCGCTGGTGCTGCTCACCGACACCGAAGGCGTGCACACCGCCGATCCGCGCCGCAACCCCGACGCGCGCCTGATCGAGCGGGTCGAGGACTTCTCCGAGCTCGACGGGTACGAGATCGGCTCGCGCACGTCGCCGTTCGGCTCGGGCGGGATGCGCAGCAAGGTCGCCGCCGCCCGCATGGGCACGGCCGCCGGCACGCGGGTCGTCGTCTGCCGGGGGACCGAGCCCGGCAACCTGCTGCGCGCCGTGGACGGTGAGCGCGTCGGCACGACCTTCGTGCCCGGCGAGCGGCGTACCCCGAGCTTCAAGCTGTGGCTGCGCTACGCGAAGCCCGCCCAGGGCCGGATCGAGGTCGACGAGGGCGCGGCGCGCGTGCTGCGCGAGTCCGGTTCGAGCCTGCTCCCGGTGGGCGTGACCGGCGTGAGCGGCGACTTCGACGCCGGCGACGCCGTCGACATCGTGTGCGGGGACGAGCGCGTGGGCAAGGGCATCGTCAACTACTCGGCGGGCGAGCTCGACCGGATCAAGGGCCTCAAGTCCGACCGGGTGCGCGAGCTCATGCCCCACGCGGCCGAGGAGGCCGTGCACCGCGACTTCTTCGTGCTCGCCTGACGGGCCGGGGCGGTCGGCCCCGCCCCGGTACTCTCTTTTCACGATGGCGACCACGACCCGAACCGTCACCCAGGTTTGTGAATCGGCGCAGGCCGCCTCGCGCCAGCTCGCCCGCGCGTCGACGGAGGCCAAGAACGCGACGCTGCGGCGCATCGCCGAGCTCCTGCGCGAGCGGACGGACCAGGTCCTCGCCGCGAACGCGGCCGACCTGGAGGACGAGCGCGCCGCCAACCTCACCAACGCGCTGCGCGACCGCCTGACCCTCACCCCCGAGCGGGTCGAGGCGATGGCCGCGGGCGTCGAGGAGGTCATGCGCCTGCCGGACCCGGTGGGCGAGGAGATCGACTCGGCGACGCTGCGCAGCGGGATCGAGATGCGCAAGGTGCGCGTCCCGCTCGGCGTGGTCGCCGTGATCTACGAGGCGCGCCCGAACGTGACGATCGACTGCGCGGCGCTGTGCCTGAAGTCCGGCAACGCGATCGTGCTGCGCGGGTCGAGCTACGCGGCCAACTCGAACGGGGCGCTGGCCGCCGTGGTGCGCGACGCGCTCGCCGAGAACGGCCTGCCCGCCGGCTGCGTCGAGCTGCTCAGCGGCGACCGGTCGGAGCTCACCGAGCTGGCGACCGCCGAGGGGCTGGTCGACCTGGTGATCCCGCGGGGCGGTGAGGGGCTCAAGGCGGCCCTCAAGGAGGTCGCCACCGTGCCCGTGATGTACGCGGCGGCGGGCAACTGCCACGTGTACGTGCACGCCGACGCGGACCTGGACATGGCGCGCCGCATCGCCTTCAACGCGAAGGTGCAGCGCCCGGGCGTGTGCAACGCCGCGGAGACGCTGCTCGTCCACGCCGACGTCGCCGACCGCTTCCTCCCCGAGATTCTGCGCGAGCTCTCCGACGCGAGCGTGGAGCTCGTGGGCGACGAGCGGGCGCGCGCCGCGGCGGACGGGGTGCCCGTCGGCGAGGCGTCGGCCGAGGACTGGGACAAGGAGTACCTGGACCTGCACATGGCGGTGGGCGTGGTCGACTCGCTGCAGGACGCGATCGACCACATCAACCGGCACGGCACCGGGCACTCCGAGGCGATCGTCACCTCCTCCGAGGAGGCGGCGCGCGAGTTCACCGAGTCGATCGACGCCGCGTGCGTGTACGTGAACGCCTCGACCCGTTTCACCGACGGGTTCGAGTTCGGGATGGGCGCCGAGATCGGCAACTCAACCCAGAAGCTGCACGCCCGCGGGCCCATCGGGCTCCGCGAGCTCACCACGTTCAAGTACGTGCTGCGCGGCAACGGACAGATCCGGGAGTAGACGGTCGCGGCGATCGGCGTACTCGGCGGGGCGTTCAATCCGCCACACATCGGGCATTTGGTCCTCGCTCACGAGGCCGCGTACCAGCTTGGCCTGGAGCGGGTGCTGCTCGTGCCGGCGGGCCGCGCGCCGCACCGCGAGATCGACCCCGAGCCGGGGCCCGAGGTCAGGCTGGAGATGGTGCGCGCCGCGGCGGCCGGCGACGAGCTGCTGGAACCCTGCGACATCGAGGTCTCGCGCGATGAGCCGTCGTACACGTACCGGACGCTGGAGCTCTTGCGCGAGCAGCGCCCCGGCGACGAGTTCACGTTCCTGATGGGCGCCGACGTGGCAGCATCGATGGAGACCTGGCGGCGGCCCGAGCGCGTGCTGGAGCTGGCGCGCGTGGGTGTAGCGGCGCGGCCGGGTACGGTGATCGACGAGGCCGAGGCGACGCTGGAGCGCCTCGGCGGACGATTCGAGGTGGTTCGGATGCCGGAGATCGCGATCTCATCGACGCGCGTGCGCAGGCGGGTGGCCAGCGGGCGGCCGCTGCGCTACCTGGTGCCGGACGCCGTGCTCGACGTGATCGAGAAGCGGGGGCTGTACAGGTGAGCGAGCTGGCCCCGGAGGAGCGCGAGCAGGTCGTCGCCAAGCGGCGGCGGGACGACCCGGACGCCTCGGAGCGCCTCGCGCGCAAGCTCGCCGAGGTCGTCGACGCGAAGCTCGGCGAGGACATCGTCGCGCTGGACGTGCGGTCGCTGGTCGGCTACACGGACTTCCTGGTGATCGCGACGGCGCGCAACGAGCGCCTCGCCAAGGCGATCCACGACGAGGTCCGCGAGCGCCTCAAGAAGGAGGAGGGCCTGGTGCCGGCGCGGGTCGAGGGCGAGCAGGAGGGGCGCTGGGTGCTCGTCGACTACCTCGACTGCGTGCTGCACGTGTTCGTGCCCGAGATGCGCGACCACTACCGGCTCGAGAGCCTCTGGGGCGAGGCGCCCCGCCTCGAGCTGTAGGGCCGTCCGGGGCCGCCCGATCCGTCCGGTCGCGGTGGCAGGCTTCGCCCCATCGGCAAGAGCGCTTTCAAGAGGGCCCTGCTCGGATATCGTCGCGCGGACGTCGACGCCGCGATCGCGGCGCGCGACTCGGCGCTCGAGGCGCTCGCGGAGGAGCTCGCCCAGGCGGACGCGGAGCGCTCGGAGCTCGAGCGCAAGTGCGAGGAGCTCGACCGCGTCGCGACGACGCTCTCGGAGCGCGTGGTGGCGCGCGAGCGCGAGCTCAAGGAGCTCCGCAC
>PKER01000271.1 GCA_002919115.1 bacterium | reverse complement strand
CGCAACGTTCAGCCCTGGTGTTCGAAAAACGCACACCACGGCTGAACGTCCGGCCGGGGCGTAGGACGTTCAGCCCACGTGTTCGGAAAACGGCGACTAGGGCTGAACGTGGGGTTGGGGCGGCGGGTGGCGGGCTGCTTGCGTCGTCCGAAGGCCGGTGATTGAGGCGCCTCGGGCGGGTAACCGATGGCGTAGTGCCCAGACCGGAACACGAGCCCAACGAGCCCCGCCGCCGCGCTGACGAGGAGCGCGGCGGTCATCTGCTCGAGCCCGATCCGGTCTGGTTTCACCACGAGGCGCTGCTCTACGAGGACGAGCTCGAGTACGCCAGCGGTGTCGGCGCGTTCGTCCGCGAGGGCGTCGAGGCCGGCGAGCCGGTAATGGTCGCCGTCGATGCCCGCAAGGCGGCGCTTCTGCGCGCGGAGCTCGGCGAGCTCGCCGAGCGGGTGCGCTTCGTCGACATCCGGGCCACGGGCGCGAACCCGGGCCGGCTGCTCTGGGTCTGGCGCGAGTTCGAGGCGTCGCACCCCGGGCCGATCAGAGGAGTCGGCGAGCCGGTGTGGCCCGAGCGCACGGCGGACGAGCGGGCCGAGTGCCACCAGCACGAGGCGCTCCTCAACCTCGCCTTCAAGCGCCGCGTGCGGTTCCGGCTCCTGTGCACCTACGACGCGTCCGGGCTGCACCCCGACGTGATCTCCTCGGTCCAGGAGACGCACCCGATCGTCACCGAGCGCGGCGTGCCGTCCGCGAGCCCCGCCTACGAACCGCCCCCGATGGCGCCGCCCCCGCCCCATGACCTCTCCCCCGTGCCCGAGCGCGCCATCGGCCTCGCGATCGAGCCCGGCTCGCTCGCCGCCCTGCGCCGGATCGTCGCGGCCGAGGCCGAGCGCCACGGCATGTCGGGCCCGCGCGTGTGGGACCTGGTGACCGCGGTGCACGAGCTCGCCATGAATACCCTGGTGCACGGCGGCGGCCGCGGCTCGCTGCGGATCTGGCGAACCGGGCACGCGCTCGTTTGCGAGGTGAAGGACAAGGGCGTGATCGAGAACGCGCTGGTCGGGCGGATGCGCCCCGACCCAACCGAGACGTCGGGCCGCGGGGTCTGGCTCGTGCACCAGCTCTGTGACCTGGTGCAGGTGCGCTCCTGGAAGCACGGCACCACGGTGCGCGTGACGATGGCGCTGCGCTACTAGGCCCCGCCCTTGGCAGGCGGGGGCGCAAGCGAGCGGCACGCTGCCGGGCTGCTCGTGCTCGGCGGGATCGCGTCCGTGCAGTGGGGCGCGGCAGCGGCGACGACGCTCTTCGACGAGGTCGGGGCGGCCGGCACCGTGTTCCTGCGCGTGGCGATCTCCGCGCTGCTGCTCGTCGTGCTCTGGCGGCCGGCCTGGAGCGTGCTGCGGGGCGCCGCCGCGCGCGACATCGTCGCCTTCGGCCTCGTGCTGGCGGCGATGAACTGGAGCTTCTACGAGGCCCTCGACCGCATCCCGCTCGGGATCGCGGTGACGATCGAGTTCACCGGCCCGCTCGGCGTCGCCATCCTGCGCTCGCGCAGGCGGCTGGACCTGCTCTGGGCGGGCTGCGCGGCCGCCGGGCTGCTCCTGCTCGCTCCCATCGGCGGCGGCTCGGTCGCCGCGCTCGGCGCGCTGTTCGCGCTCATCGCGGGCGCCTGCTGGGGCGCCTACATCCTCCTGTCCGCGCGCGTGGGCAGGGCGGTGAGCGGCGGCTCGGGGCTCGCCGTCGCGATGACCGTCGGAGCCGTCGTGCTGATCCCGGCGGGCGTCGCCGGCGGCGGCGCCGACCTGCTCGCCGGCCACACGCTGCTCGTCGGCGCCGCCGTCGCCGTGCTGAGCTCCGCGATCCCCTACTCGCTCGAGCTCGAGGCCCTGCGCCGCATCCCGGAGAACACCTTCGGCGTGCTGATGAGCCTCGAGCCCGCGGTCGCCGCCCTGGTCGGCTTCGTCGCGCTCGGCCAAGGCCTGCTCGCGAGCGAGATCGCCGCGATCGGGCTGGTGCTGATCGCGAGCGCCGGGGCGCTCGGCACCGCGGGCGAGCCGCGCGCGCCGGAGGCCTGACCCGACGTTCAGCCCACGTATTCGAAAAACGCACACCAGGGCTGAACGTCCGGGTGGCGCCGCGCGACGTTCAGCCCACGTGTTCGAAAAACGCATACCAGGGCTGAACGGGCGGGTGGGAGCGCGGGGCGTTCAGCCCGCGTCGCCGGATTCCGGCGACCTGGGCTGAACGGGCGGGTGGCGCCGCTCGTAGCCGGGGCAGCGCGTCACGGGCAGGCGCGGGTAGCGCGGGTAGCGGTCGTCGGTGCGCGAGCGCTCGCAGAGCGAGAACGACGAGCCGCGCGTGTTGCGGACGATCCGCTGGTGGGCGCACGTGTCGCAGAGCCCGGCCTCCACGCGGCCACGTTACCGCGCCGCGCGGCCTTCTCGGGCCCTTGACTTCAAGCGCACTCGAGCTTGTACGGTCCACGCCAGCCGATGAGTTCGGCCGGCCGCGCCGGTCACAGAAGACAGCAGGCCGAAGCGCGCCTGTCACCCTGAAAGCAAGGCCCAACCCCTCAGAGGAAAGAGAAACCCCCCACATGTCATCACTAGCGATCGAGGCCAGCGGCCTCGAGAAATCCTTCGGAGACACGAAGGCGGTCAACGGCGTTGACCTCGCGGTGCGTCGTGGCAGCGTCTACGGGGTCCTCGGCCCCAACGGCGCCGGGAAGACCACCACGATCCGCATGCTCGCGACGCTCCTGCGCCCCGACGGCGGGTCGGCGCGCGTGCTCGGGCACGACATCGTCGAGGACGCCGACCGGGTGCGCGGCGCGGTCAGCCTCACCGGCCAGATGGCCTCGGTGGACGAGGACCTCACCGGCCGCGAGAACCTGATCCTGCTCGCCCTCCTCCTCGGCTTCAGCCGGGCCCAGGCCAGGTCCCGGGCCGACGAGCTGCTCGAGGCCTTCGGCCTCACCGAGGCGGCGACCCGGCAGGTGAAGAACTACTCGGGCGGAATGCGCCGCCGGCTGGACATCGCCGCGAGCCTCGTGGTCACGCCGGAGCTGCTGTTCCTCGACGAGCCGACGACCGGCCTCGACCCCCGGTCGCGCAACCAGGTGTGGGACATCGTCCGCGCCCTGCGCGAGTCGGGCACCACGGTCCTGCTCTGCACCCAGTACCTGGACGAGGCCGACCAGCTCGCCGACGGCATCGCGGTGATCGACCGCGGCAAGGTGATCGCCGAGGGGACGCCGGGTCAGCTCAAGGCGTCGGTCGGCAGCGGTTCGCTGCACGTGCGGCTCCTCGACCCCGAGCAGCGCCCCGAGGCGCAGCGGCTGCTGGCCGCGGCGCTCGGCGACGACGCCGTGCACCCGGACCCCGACCCCGCGGCGCTCACCGCGGCATGCCCGGACGCCGACCGCGGCGCCGAGGTGGTCGCCGAGCTCATCCGGGCGGGCGTGCGGATCGCCGACTTCGCGCTCGGCCAGCCGACGCTCGACGAGGTGTTCATGGCGCTCACCGGGCGCCCCGCGGAGGAGACCGGCGAGATCGAGCTCCAGGAGCAGGCAGCATGACGACGACTCAGAACTCCCACCCCCAGCGTCAGCCCTCGCTCGAGGAGGCGATGCACAAGGCGCTTCGGTCAGCCCCGCGCCCGCGGCGCGCGACCCCGCTGCAGGCGGCGCTCGCCTTCGGCTGGCGCGGCATGCTCAAGATCAAGCACGTCCCCGAGCAGCTGCTCGACGTGACGATCACGCCGGTCATGTTCGTGCTCATGTTCACGTACCTGTTCGGCGGCGCGATCGCGGGCTCGACCAAGGAGTACCTGCAGTACATCCTCCCCGGCATGCTCGTCATGTCCGTGCTGTTCACCACCGTGTACTCGGGGGTCTCGATCAACACGGACCTGACCAAGGGCGTCGTCGACCGTTTCCGGTCGCTGCCGGTGTGGCAGCCCGCGCCGCTCGTGGGCGCGCTGCTCGGCGACACCGTGCGCTACCTGATCGCGGGCACGGTGATCATGACCGTCGGCTACATCCTCGGCTACCGCGCCGAGGCGGGGCTCGGCGGCGTGCTCGCCGCGCTCGCGCTCGTCGTGGTGTTCTCCTTCGGGCTCTCCTGGGTGTTCACCACGATGGGGCTGCTGATGCGCTCGCCAAACGCGGTCATGAACGCGGGCTTCATGGGGATCTTCCCGCTGACGTTCCTGAGCAACGTGTTCGTCGACCCGGACACGCTGCCGAGCGCGCTCGAGGCGTTCGTGAACGTGAACCCGATCTCGATCCTCGCGAACGCGTCGCGCGGCTTCATGGCGGGCGACGTGGCGAGCAGCGACGTGCTGATCGCCCTGGGCACCGCTGCGGTGCTCACAGCCGTGTTCGCGCCGCTCACGACGCGGATGTACCGGCGCGCCTAGGGGGCGCGCCGGGCCTCCGCCCCGTTTTGCCATTACTTCACTTCGTATAGTGGTGTAGATGTCCACGCTGCGCAGGCTGCTGGGCTTCCTGCGCCCGTACAGGGGCGCGACGATCGGCTCCCTCGCCTTCGCGTGGGCGGCGATGGGCATGACCGTGCTCATCCCGTACCTCGTCGGCCTCACGGTCGACGAGATCGAGCGCGCGGGCAGCGTGCGCCCGAACCTCTGGCCGCTTGCGCTCGCGCTCGTCGGCGCGGGCATCCTGCGCCTCGGCCTCACCGTGATCCGCCGCCTGATCGCGGGCCGGGTCTCGCTCGCGGTGGAGTTCGACCTGCGCGAGCGCATGTACCAGCAGCTCCAGCGGCTCGAGCTCGGCTTCTACGACACCCAGCAGACCGGGCAGCTCATGTCGCGGGCGACCGTCGACCTGCAGTCGATCCGCTTCTTTTTGGGCTACGGGCTGATCTTCCTCACGCAGAACGCGCTCACGATCCTGCTCGCGAGCGCCGTGATGATCGCGATCAACCCGCTGCTCGCGCTGCTCGCGCTGCTGCCCGTGCCGTTCGTCGTCCTCACCGCCGCGCGCTACAGCCGGCTTTCCCGCCCGGCCCTGCAGGAGGTCCAGCAGCGGATCGCCGAGCTCACCGCGGAGGCCGAGCAGTCGGTCTCCGGGATCCGGGTGGTCAAGGCGTTCTCGCGCGAGCCGTACATGCTGGAGCGCTTCCGCGGATCGGTGGCGCGCGTCTTCGACCAGAACGTCTACTCGACGCGGCTGCGCGCCTTCTACTCCCCCCTGCTCGGGTTCATTCCCCAGATCGGCCTCGCCGTCGTCCTCTTCCTCGGCGGCCGCGAGGTGATCAACGGCGGGATGAGCCTCGGCGACTTCAGCGCGTTCTACATCTACCTCGTCATGCTCACCGGCCCGATGCGCATGCTCGGCATGGCGCTCGGGATGGCGCAGCGTGCGGTCGCCTCCGGCAACCGGATGTTCGAGATCCTCGACCGCGAGCCGGAGATCAAGAGCCGGCCCGGCGCGCCCCCGCTCCCCGACGGCCCGGGCACGGTCGAGTTCAGGGGCGTCTCGCTCGCCTACCCGGTCCCCGAGCTCGGCGCGCGGGCATCCGCCGCCGCGCTGGCGGGCGGCAACGGCGCCGCCCCGGCCACCGGCGAGCTCGCCCTCCACGGCATCGACCTGCGAATCGAGGCCGGGCGCACGGTGGCGCTCGTCGGCCCGACCGGCTCGGGCAAGACGAGCCTCGTCGCCCTGCTCGCGCGGCTGTACGACCCCACCGAGGGCACGGTCCTGATCGACGGCGCCGACGTGCGCGAAGTGGACCTCGACTCGCTGCGCCACGAGGTCGCGTTCGTCGCCGACGACAGCTTCCTGTTCTCCGCCACCGTCGCGGAGAACATCGCCTACGCCCGGCCCGACGCGAGCCGCGAGGAGATCGAGCGCGCCGCCGAGCTCGCCCAGGCGCGCGAGTTCATCGAGGCGCTCCCCGACGGCTACGACACGGTCGTGGGCGACCGCGGCATGACCCTCTCGGGCGGCCAGCGCCAGCGGATCGCGATCGCGCGCGCCCTGCTCGCCGACCCGCGCATCCTGATCCTCGACGACGCGACGTCCTCGGTGGACGCCACGACCGAGGACGCGATCAAGCGCGGCCTGCGCGAGGTGATGGAGGGGCGCACGACGTTCGTGGTCGCGCACCGCCTCTCGACGATCTCGCTCGCCGACGAGATCGTCGTCATGGACGCCGGGCGCATCGTCGACCGCGGCACGCACGAGGAGCTGATCGAGCGCTGCGAGCTCTACCGGGAGATCGCCGAGCACGGCTGCGAGGACTCGGTATTCCTGCAGCGCGACCTCGAGGAGCGCGAGGAGGTGGCGCGACTGTGAGCCAGGCGGAGGAACGGGCGCGCGCCGGTCGCGACGGCGCGGGACCCGGGCGCGCCGGCGAGATCGAGGAGGTCGAGCCGCGCGAGCAGCCCCAAGCGCTGCAGTCGGTCGCGAACACGTTCGCGCTCCTGCGCGACGTGTGGCGGATCGTGCGCGGCGAGGACGAGCGCGGCCGCAAGGTGCGCTGGATGCTCGGGCTCTTGCGCCCGTACCGCCGCCAGGTGATCCTGATGCTGGTCGCGCTCGTCGCCGCGACGGCCGCCGGGCTCGCGCCCCCCTACCTCGCGGGGCTCGCGATCGACGAGGGCATCCGCGCGGGCGATGTGACGGCGCTCGCGGTCATCGTCGGCGTCTTCCTCGCCTCGGTGCTCGTCTTCTGGGGCGCGAGCTACGCCCAGACCTACCTGGTCGGCTGGGTCGGCCAGCGCGCGCTGCAGGACCTGCGCATGCGGATCTACGAGCACCTGCAGCGCATGTCGATCGGCTTCTTCACGCGCCGCAAGCCGGGCGTACTGATTTCGCGCCTCACCAACGACGTGCAGGCGCTCGACTCGCTCGTCACCGACGGGGTCGTGACGCTGTTTCAGTCGACGCTCACGCTCGCGGGCGTCGTCGTGATCCTGCTGCTGCTCGACGTGCCGCTCGCGCTGATCACGTTCCTCACGTTCCCGGTGCTGGCCGTGGGCAGCGTGGTCTTCCGGATCGCCTCCGCGGGCGCCTACCGCGCGACCCGCGAGAAGATCGCGAACATCACCGCGTACCTGCAGGAGACGCTCTCCGGGGTGCGGGTGATCCGCAGCTTCGGCCAGGAGGAGCGCCACCTCGCCCGGATGACCGACCTCAACGAGGAGAACCGCCGGGCGAACATGAAGACCGTCTACCTGAACGCCTCCTACTTCCCGGCCGTCGAGCTGCTCTCGGCGATCGGCACGGCGGCGATCCTGCTCTACGGCGGCTACCAGGCCTACAACGGGAACGTCGAGATCGGCGTGGTGGTCGCGTTCGTCGGCTACCTGAACGCGTTCTTCGACCCGATCCAGCAGATCTCGCAGCTCTACACCACCTACCAGCAGGGCATGGCGGCCCTCGACAAGATCTTCGACCTCCTCGACACGCCGCCGGACATGGTCGACAAGCCCGACGCGATCGACCCCGGCGAGATCCGCGGCGAGATCGTGCTCGAGGACGTCTGGTTCTCGTACGCGGGCGGGGGCGACGCGCGCGAGCTCGGCGAGGGCGACGAGTGGGCCCTCGCTGGCATCGACCTGCGGATCCCGCCGGGGCAGACGGTGGCGCTCGTGGGCGAGACGGGCGCGGGCAAGTCGACTTTGGCGAAGCTGGTCGCGCGGTTCTACGACCCGCAGCGCGGGCGCGTGCTGATCGACGGGCACGATCTGCGCGACCTCGACTCCTCCGCCCTGCGCAGCCGGCTCGGGATCGTGCCGCAGGAGGGGTTCCTGTTCTCAGGGTCGGTGCGCGAGAACGTGGCGTTCGGCAAGCCCGACGCCACCGACGAGGAGATCGAGGCCGCGGTGCGCGCCGTGGGCGCGGACGGGTTCGTGGCGCGCCTGCCACACGGGCTCGACACGGAGATCGGCGAGCGGGGCGTGCAGCTCTCCGCCGGCCAGCGCCAGCTCGTCTCGTTCGCGCGTGCCCTGCTCGCCGAGCCGCGCATCCTGATCCTCGACGAGGCGACGTCCAACGTCGACGTGCGCACCGAGCGCGTGATCGAGGCCGGCCTCGAGCGCCTGCTGCACGGGCGCACCGCGATCGTGATCGCGCACCGCCTCTCCACGATCCGCCGAGCGGGCAAGATCGTCGTGCTCGAGCACGGGCGGATCGTCGAGACGGGCACGCACGAGGAGCTGCTCGCGGCGGGCGGCGCCTACGCGGGCCTCTACGGCTCCTGGCAGCGCCAAGCGGCGGCGTAGCGCCGCGGGTCGGCGAGGGCGCCGCGGCCCTGCAACCCTACGACGTCCGGATCGCGCGCTCGCCCGCGATCTCCAGGCGCGCGCCGGCGTCGCGCAGCTCCGCGCGGTGGACCTCGGGGAGGTCGCCGTCGGTGATCAGCACGTCGAGCTCGTCGACGGCCAGCGCCGGCAGCAGCGAGCGCACGCCGTACTTCGACGAGTCGACGAGCGCGATCGTGCGGGCGGAGACCTGGCGCACGGTGCGCAGGACGTCGGCCACGGCGCGCTGCGCGGTCGTGAGCCCGGCCTGGGCGGTGAGCCCGAGCGCGGAGACGAACGCCGTCGCGAAGTTCAGCTCGCTCAGGAACTCGACCGTCCAGCGCCCGCCGATCATGCGCAGGTCCTGGTTCACCTCCCCGGGAGCCACGATCAGGTGCACGCCGTCGTGGTCCATCTCCGCGGCGATCGCCGGCGAGTTGGTGACCAGCGTGAGCGAGCGCACCGGGCGCGCGGCGAGCGCGGTGGCGAGCGCGGCGCAGGTCGTCGACGAGTCGATGAAGATCGTCGAGTCGTCCTCGATCCACTCGAGCGCCCGCTGGGCGATCTGCGCCTTCGCGGCCGCGTTGCGGGGTCGCCGCGTGGCCCAGGCGGTGCGCACGGCGCGCTCGGTCTCCGAGAGCTTCGCGCCGCCGTGGACGCGCTCGATCAGGCCCTCCGCGGCAAGCCGCTCGAGGTCCCGGTGAATGGTGACCGGCGAGACGCCCATGTCTCGCGCGAGGTCGCCTACGCCCGCTGCTCCGTCACGCCGGATCCGTTCCATGATCGCGGCACGCCGCGCTGCACCTCTCATCCCGGCGGGGATTATGCAAGAACCTGCAGGGTCGGCGTAGGGAAAGTGCATTGCTGATGCACGGTTCTCATACGCTGCTCCACGGGCTGCGGCCCATCCGCCACGCGGCCCGCTCAGCGCCGGACGCGCAGGCGCACGACGGCCTTGCCGGCCTTCACTTCCGGACCCCGGGCCACGAACCTGATCCTCGTGGTCTTCCCGCGGGCCGCCTTGCGGATCCGGAACGTGAACGTCTCCTGGACGCTGGCTCCGGGCGGGAGGTTCTCGATCGTGCGGCGCTTGCCGCCGATGACCCGCAACCGCTTGCGCTGCGCCTTGGCCACGAGGCGCAGCGCGCCGGTCGAGGCCGCGCCGCGGTTGGTCACTCGGACGCGGAACCTCGTCTGCTTCTTGCGCCTGCCCACCGCTCGCCGAACCGGCACGGCGACGATGACCAGGTCCGGGCTGCCGCCCTCATCGCCGGGGACGATCCGGTACGTCTCCCCCGCCTCCGCGTGGAACGTCAGGACGTCGTCGGCCACCGCGGAGGGCGCGAGCGTCCCGTTCTCGCGGTACACGGCGACGGGCCCCTCGGCGAAGCTCGCGTTGCGCAGGACCAGCTCACCGCCGCGATCCGGCGTCACGCGCGCCTCGGTGAGCGCGCCCTCGTCCCATTCCGCGTCCACGGTCACCGCCCCGCGACCGCGCAGCCCTGTGAAACGCCCGGAGGGCCAGGCTCCGGGCAGCGCCGGCAGCAGGCGCAGCTCGCCGTTGTGGCTCTGCAGGAGCATCTCGGCGATGCCGGAGGTCGCCCCGAAGTTGCCGTCGATCTGGAACGGGGGATGCAGGTCGAACATGTTCGGGGCGAGGCGGGCCGGAACGATCAGCATCGAGAGCAGCTCGTGGGCCCGCTCGGGCTCCTCCATCCGAGCCCAGAAGTTGATCTTCCACGCGAGCGACCAGCCGGTGCCCTCGTCGCCGCGGAGCTCCAGGGTCTTGCGCGCGGCCTCATAGAGCTCGGGGGTGCCGCGCTTGGTGATCTGGTTGCTCGGATGCAGGCCGTACAGGTGGGAGATGTGCCGGTGGTTCGGCTCCGTCTCGATCCAGTCGTAGAGCCACTCCTGGATGTTTCCCCTGGAGCCGATCTGCATCGGCGCGAGACGCTCGCGCGTCGCCAGGACCTCGTCGCGGAAGTCCTCGTCGACGCCGAGGATCTCGCTGGCCTGCGCACAGGCCGAGAAGAGGTCCCGGAGGATCTGGTTGTCCATCGTCGGGCCCGCGCAGATCGATACGCCTGGATGGTGCGCGAGCTCGGGTGAGTTCGATGGGTTCGTGACGAGCCAGCCGAGGTTCGGCTCCTCGACGAGCGTGTCGAGGAAGAACTGGGCCGCGCCCTTCATCGCGGGGTAGTTGCGCTCGAGCGTCTCGACGTCGCCGGTGAACTGGAAGTGATCCCAGGCGTTGAGCGCGAGCCAGGCGCCCCCGGTCTGCCACATGCCCCAGAACGCGGCGTCGACCACGGAGGCCCCGCGCCATCCGTCGGTGTTGTGGTGGACGACCCAACCCGAGGCGCCGTATTGCTGCTGGGCTACCTTCGCGCCCGTTTCGGTGAGGTCGTCGATCATCCCGAACACCGGCTCCCAGAGCTCGGCGAGGTTGGTCGAGCCCGCCGGCCAGTAGTTCATCGGGAGGTTCGCGTTGAGCGTGTACTTCGACTCCCACTGCGGGAACATCTGGTTGTTCCAGATCCCCTGCAGGTTGGCCGGCTGGGTCCCCGGGCGCGAGCTCGAGATCAGCAGGTACCGGCCGTACTGGAAGAGCAGAGCGGCGAGCTGCGGGTCGTCCCTGCTCGCGTGCTGCTCGATCCGCACGTCGGTGGTCTCGTCGGCGGCGCTGGTCCGGCCGAGGTCGATGGTCACCCGGTTGAAGAGCGCCTGGTAGTCGGCGATGTGGCGCTCGCGGAGCTCCTCGTACGACCGCTCCTCGGCGGCCTCGAGGTGCGACCAGGCGATGCCCTCGTAGTCGCCGGAGACATTCTTGTAGTCGACGTAGCTGGTGCCGATCGAGATGAGCAGCGTCACGGCGTCCGCGTCGGCGACCGTGAGCTGACCGTCGGCGCTTGAAACAGTGCCGCCCTCCGCGTACGCCCGGGCAAGCGCGAGGAAGCGCACCGATCCCGGGATGCCTCGGTGCGCGCTGCTGACGCCGTCGAGCGCCACCGTCGCCTGGTCCGGGCTCGACGACGTCGTCTGCTGGGGGCTGTCGAAGCTGGCGACGAAGGAGATCGCACCGGATTCCGCGGCCTGCAGCCGCACCGCGATCACCTGATCGGGAGCGCTCGCCAAGACCTCCCGGCGCCGCGCTACGCCGCCCGCGGCGTAGCCAACCGAGCAGATCGCGGTCTCCAGATCGAGCTCGCGCCAGTAGTCGGAGACCTCGGCCGGCTGGGAGAACGCAAGCCGCAGGCTGCCCACCGGCTGGTAGGCGAGCTGGCCCGCCGGGTCCCCGAGCATCGCCAGGTCGGCGAGCTGCTGGGCCTGTTCCCACTGGTCGTTGAACACCAGCTCCTGGATCTCGGCCAGCTGCTCGGCGCCGTTCGGGTTCGTGTAGTCGTGCGGACCACCCGCCCACACGGTGTCCTCGTTGAGCTGGATGGTCTCGGTGTTGACGTTGCCGTAGACCATCGCGCCGAGCCGGCCGTTGCCGACGGGGAGGGCGCGCAGCCAGTCGCCGCCCGCCGCCTCGTCGTACCAGAGCCGCAGATCCCCGGTCCCGGGCCCTGGGAGCTGGTTCTGCGCCCGGGCAAAGGCGGGCCAGCTCCCGCGCCACGCGAGGGCTCCGGCTGCGGCGACGGCTGCCTGCAGGATCTGCCTACGGCTGAACTCGAGTCGCTTCGGCATGGCGCACGGGGAAAGCCTCTCCTTCCGTCGAGTCGGGTACTACCCGGAAGGCTCACCCTGCCCAACGCGCGCCCGCGTCGAACCTTTCATTTCCCCCGCGAGATCTCACTCTTCCTTGCAAACCCACACCCCGAGGTGCTGGTTCGTCGCGGTTGCAGCGAAGAAACCCGTAGGGCCACGCCGCCCTGAGGCGACGTGGCCCATTTGGCTTGGAGGTGGAGGTGTCGTCGTGGGAGGTTGTGACTGCCCCCGGCGATCGGTTGGGGATGCCGGAGTGCG
>PKER01000252.1 GCA_002919115.1 bacterium | reverse complement strand
CTGAGGGCGCTCCTCGAGCGCGGGGAGCGGCGCGAGGCGTTCCGGCTCGCCTCGTCGATGATCTTCCTGGTCGCGCTGATCCTCGGGGCGATCACGGCGCTCTTCATCCTGCTCGCGCCGTTCGTCATGAGGTTCGTCGTCCCCGGCTTCGAGGCCGACGTCTTCGAGCTCACGGTCGCGCTCTCGCGCATCCTGTTCCCGATCGTCGTGCTGCTGGGCCTCACCGGGATGGTGGTGGGCGTCCTCAACAGCTACGACCGCTTCGGGGTGTTCGCGATCTCGCCGTTCTTCTGGAACGTCGCGATCATCGCGACGCTGGTCGGGCTCGCGCCCGCCTTCCCCGAGGACGACGAGATCTACGCCTACGCGATCGGCGTGCTCGTCGGCACGATCATCCAGCTCGCCCTGCCCGTCTTCGACCTGCGCAACACGCCGTACGGGGTCGGGCGGGCGCTCACCGCGCCGCTGCGCCTGAGCAACGTGCGGGCGCTGGGCGACCGCACCGTCCGGCGCGTGCTGCTGCTCATGCTGCCGGTGACGATCAGCCTCGGGCTCGTCAACTTCAACCTGCTGATCAACTCGCTGTTCGGCTCGCTGGTCTCCGACGAGGCGCCCGCCGCGATCGACAAGGCGTTCCGCGTGTACATGCTCCCGCAGGGGGTGTTCTCGGTGGCGATCGCGACCGTGCTGTTCCCGACCCTGGCCCGGTTCGCGGCGCGGGCCGACTACGACGGGCTGCGCTCGACGATGGCGAACGGCATGCGGCAGATCATGCTGCTGCTCGTGCCCGCCGCCGCGGCCGTGCTCGTGCTCTCCGAGCCGATGGTGCGGCTGATCTACGAGCGCGGCCAGTTCGACGCCGCCTCCACCGACCTCGTCTCCGAGGCGCTGTTCTGGTTCGCGTTCTCGCTGCCGTTCAACGGGCTGTTCCTGCTGCTCACGCGGACGTTCTTCAGCCTGCAGCGCGCCTGGATCCCCACCTGGATCGCGGCCGGGAACCTGGCGATCACGGCGCTCGTCGCGCTCGCGTTCTACGGGCCGTTCGGGGTGGGAGGCATCGTCGCCGCGACGAGCATCGCGACGATCGCGAGCGTCGTCGCCCAGGTCATCGTCCTGCGCCGGATCCTGGGCAGGCTCGAGCTCGGCCGGCTCGCGTGGAGCACGTCGCGCGTGGTCGCGGCCGCGGCCGGCCTCGCGGTGGTCTCGTACCTCGTGTGGGACGCGCTCGCGGGCGCCCTGGGGAGCGGCCTGGGCGGCCAGATCGTCGCGCTGGCCGTCGGCCTGGGCGCGGGGGCGCTCGTCTACGCGGGCCTGATCGTCGCCCTGCGCGTCCCCGAGGCCCACCAGGTCCTGCGCCTGCTTCGCCTGCGCCGCTAGCGCGGCCGCCCCTCCCGGCCCCTTGGACGAGGGAAGCCGGTCACGGGCGTGGCCCTCCACCCGTGGTCGAGGTCGCCGGCCCCGGGACGGGAGCTCGGCCGCCGCGCGGTTGCGCGCGCGTCCCCGCCATACTCCGATGCCGCTCCATGGACCGGATCCGCAACTTCTCGATCATCGCCCACATCGACCACGGCAAGTCCACGCTTGCCGACCGGATCCTGGAGATCACGGGCGCGGTCGATGAGCGGTCCCACATGCCTCAGATCCTCGACTCGATGGATCTCGAGCGCGAGCGCGGCATCACGATCAAGGCGCAGGCGGTGCGCTGCGACTACACCGCCGAGGACGGCAACACGTACCACCTGCATCTGATCGACACGCCCGGCCACGTGGACTTCTCCTACGAGGTCTCGCGCAGCCTCGCCGCGTGCGAGGGCGCCCTGCTCGTCGTCGACGCCGCGCAGGGCGTCGAGGCGCAGACGGTGGCGAACACCTACGCCGCGATCGAGGCCGGGCTCGAGCTGATCCCGGTGCTGAACAAGGTGGACCTCCCGTCCGCCGAGCCCGAGCGCGTGGCCGCCGAGGTGCTGGATCTGATCGGCGGCGACCCCGACGACGTGCTGATGATCTCGGCCAAGACCGGCCAGGGCGTGCGCGAGGTCCTGGAGGCGATCGTCAAGCGCATCCCGCCGCCCGAGGGCAAGCCGGAGGGGCCGCCGCGCGCCCTCATCTTCGACTCCGAGTTCGACCAGTACCGCGGGGTGGTCGCGTACGTGCGGTGCGTGGACGGCACCTTCCGCAAGGGCGACCCGATCCGCGCGATGCAGACCGGCACCCAGGCGGAGATCGACGAGATCGGCTTCTTCCGCCCGAAGATGAGCGCCGGGCAGGCGATGAAGGCCGGCGAGGTGGGCTACGTGATCACCGGCGTCAAGGACGTGACCAAGCTGCGCGTCGGCGACACGCTGACCACCGCCGAGAACCCGGCCTCCGAGCCGCTCCCCGGCTACCGCGAGGTCAAGCCGATGGTCTTCTGCGGGCTCTTCCCGATAGACACCGACCGCTACGAGGACCTGCGCGAGGCGCTCGAGCGGCTCTCGCTGAACGACGCGGCGCTCTCGTGGGAGCCCGAGACCTCGCAGGCGCTCGGCTTCGGCTTCCGCTGCGGCTTCCTCGGGCTCCTGCACATGGACATCGTCCGCGAGCGGCTCGAGCGCGAGTTCGACCTGGACCTGCTCGCCACGACGCCCAACGTGAGCTACACCGTCGAGCTCAACGGCGGCGAGACGGTGGAGGTGCGCTCGCCGGTCGAGCTCCCCGACCCGGCCTCGATCGCGTCGATCTCCGAGCCCTACATCCGCGCGACGGTGATCTGCCCGTCGGACCGGATCGGCGCGGTCATGGAGCTCTGCCAGGAGCGCCGCGGCACCCACGTCGACATGCACTACCTCTCGCCGGAGCGCGTGCAGCTCCGCTACGACCTGCCGCTGGCCGAGATCGTCCTCGACTTCTTCGACCAGCTCAAGTCGCGCACCGCGGGCTACGCGTCGCTGGACTACGAGCCGATCGGGGAGCGGGAGTCGGACCTCGTCAAGCTCGACATCCTGCTCGCGGGCGAGCCGGTGGACGCGCTCTCGGTGATCGTCCACCGCGAGAAGGCCTACAACGAGGGCCGGGCGATGGTCGAGCGCCTCAAGGAGACGATCCCACGCCAGCTCTTCGACGTGCCCGTGCAGGCGGCGGTCGGCTCGCGCGTGATCGCCCGCGAGACGATCAAGGCGCTGCGCAAGGACGTGACCGCGAAGCTCTACGGCGGCGACGTGACCCGCAAGCGCAAGCTGCTCGAGAAGCAGAAGCGCGGCAAGAAGCGCATGAAGCAGGTGGGGCGCGTCGAGGTCCCGCAGGAGGCGTTCCTGAGCGTCCTGCAGCTCGACCGCTGAGCTGTCCTGGGGCGGACCCGCGCCGGGCGTGCGGCGCGCGGCTTAGACTGCCGCGCCATGGCGATCAAGACGGACGCCGTCGGCAAGTCCTGGGAGCCGGTCTCCTTCGAGGTCGAGGCGGCGCGCATCACGCAGTACGCCGACGTCGTCGGCGAGGCGAGCCCGATCCACCGCGACGCCGAGGCCGCGCGCGCGGCCGGCTACCGCGACGTCGTCGCGCCGCCGATGTTCGCGGTGGTCTACAGCCTGCCGGCGCTGGGCGCGGCGCTGTTCGACGAGGAGGTCGGGATGGACTTCGCGCGGATGGTGCACGGCGCCCAGGAGTTCGTCTGGGGCGAGCCGGTGTGCGCGGACGACGTGCTCTCGACCACGGTCACCTGCAAGTCGATCGACGAGCGCGCCGGCCTGGGCTTCTACGTGTTCGAGTCCGTCTCCACCAACCAGGACGGGGCCGAGACCGTGCGCGGCACCTGGACCAACATCGTGCGAGGAGTGAGCTAACCCGTGGCCAGCTACCAAGTCGGCGATTCGCTGCCCGAGCTGCGCGTCACCCCCGACGCGGGCCTGCCCCGGCGCTACGCCGAGGCGTCGGGCGACATGAACCCGATCCACATCGACGAGGAGTTCGCCAAGAGCGTCGGCCTGCCGGGCTGCATCCTGCACGGGCTCTACTCGATGGCGCAGGTCGCGCGCGCCCACACCGAGGCAGCCGGCGACCCGCTGGCGCTCAAGCGGCTCGCGGTGCAGTTCCGGGGCATGGGCTTCCCCGAGCAGGAGATCCGGGTCACGGCGACGGTGAAGGCGGTCGAGGGCGACCGCGTGGTCACCGCGACCGAGGCCGCCCAGGGCGACAACCGGATCATCCGCAACGGCGAGGCCGAGTTCACGGCGTAGCGCCGGCGGCGCTCGCCTCGGACTCGGCCGCAAGCCCCGAGTGAGGCGGATTTATTCGCCTATGCCGCACATATCCGCCTCACCTCCCCGGGTGAGGCGGATTCATTCGGCTATATCGAACAAATCCGCCTCACTCGGGCTGGCGCTGCGGTTGGGGTGCGCTGCTGCCGACGGGATCCGGCCGGGGGCCGATCCTAGAATTGGCTTCATGCTGACCGAGCGGCAGCAACGGATCCTCGGGCTGGTCGCCGAGGAGTACCTGCAGAGCGGGAAGCCGGTCGGCTCGAAGGCGCTGGCCGAGCGGCCCGACGTGACCTGGGGCGCCTCGACGATCCGCAACGAGCTGGCCGCGCTCGAGCGCGACGGCTTCCTCACGCACCCGCACACGTCGGCGGGCCGCGTGCCGACCGACCGGGGCTACCGCTTCTACGCCGACGCGCTGCTCGCCTCCGGCGTCAAGGACGCCAAGCCCTTCGGGGAGCTCGGGCTCTCGCGCATGCGCGCCGAGGTCGACGAGGCGATGCGCGAGACGACTGCCGCGCTGTCGCGCGTCACCGACCTGCTCGCCGTGGCGACCGCGCCGCCGCCGAGCAGCGCCCACATCCACCGCGTCGAGGTGCTGCGCCTGCAGCCCAAGGTCGCGATGGTCGTCGTGATCGCCTCGAACGGCGCCGTCGCCAAGCGCGTGTTCTCCTTCGACGAGGAGCTCGACCCCGGGCTCGTCGAGTGGGCGTCGAGCTACCTGAACGAGAGCCTCGTCGGGCTGTCCCTAGGCGCCCGCATGATCGCCGACCGCCTCTCCGACCCGAGCCTCTCGGCCACCGAGTCGGAGTTCCTCGAGCGGATCAAGACCGCGTTCACGAACCTCGAGCAGCGCGCGGGTGAGGACCTCTACGTGGAGGGCGCCGCGCGCCTGCTCGCCGAGGAGTACGCGCCCGACCTGCCCGAGATCGAGTCGCTGATGGAGGCGCTCGAGCGGCGCGCGAACCTGCTGAGCGTACTGCGCTCGGCGCTCGACGAGAAGTCGTCGGTGTTCGTCTGGATCGGCAGCGAGAACCCGGCGCCCGAGCTGCGGTCGGTCAGCGTGGTCGGCGCCAACTACGGCCTCGGCTACCGCAACCTCGGCACGGTGGGCGTGGTCGGCCCCCTGCGCATGGACTACGCGACCGCGATCGCGTCGGTGCGCCAGGCCGCCGGTGAGCTGTCGCGCTTCTTCGAATCGGTCTACGAGCCGCGCTGAGCATGCCGCGCGACTACTACGAGGTGCTCGGCGTCGACCGGGGCGCGAGTGACGCGGAGATCAAGCGCGCCTTCCGCCGCCTCGCCCGCGAGCTGCACCCGGACGTCAACAAGGACGACCCCAACGCCGAGGAGAAGTTCAAGGAGGCCGCCGAGGCCTACGAGGTGCTCTCCGACCCCGAGCGCCGCGCCACCTACGACCGCTACGGCCACGACGGGCTGCGCTCGGGCGGCTGGTCGCCGCGCGCGCAGTCCTTCGGCAGCGTCGAGGACATCTTCAACGCCTTCTTCGGCAGCGACTCCCCGTTCGGCGACATCTTCGGCTTCGGCGGGCGCTCCGGGCCGTCCCCGGGCGCGGACGTCGGCACGCGCGTCCAGATCGGCCTCGACGAGGTGCTGACCGGCACCAGCCGCGAGGTCTCGTTCGAGGCCGTCGTGGTCTGCGACCACTGCCGCGGCAACGGCGCCGAGCCCGGCACCCCGATTCGCACCTGCGAGACCTGCGGCGGCCAGGGCGTGGTCCGGCAGGCGACCCGCACGGCGTTCGGGCAGATGGTGCGCACCGGCGCGTGCCCCACCTGCGGCGGGGAGGGGCGGACCCCCGAGCAGCCGTGCGGCGTCTGCGGCGGCCAGGGACGGGTGGCGCGCACGCGAACCTGGGACGTGGAGATCCCCGCCGGGATCGAGTCCGGCCAGCGCATCCGGATCCGGGGCGCGGGCCACGCCGGGGATCCCGGTGCGGCCGCCGGCGACCTCTACGTCGAGGTCGAGGTGGTCCCCGACGAGCGCTTCGAGCGCCACGGCGAGCACCTGCTCTCGCGCGTGCGGATCACGCCCACGCGGGCGATGCTCGGCGGCAAGGTGACCGTGCCCACGCTGGAGGGCGAGCGGGAGGTCGAGATCCCCGCGGGCGCGCAGCCGGGCGAGCGCCTGGTGCTCCGCGGCCTCGGCCTGCCGGGCCTGAACGGCCGCCGCCGGGGCGACCAGATCGTGGAGGTCGAGATCGTCGTGCCCTCGAACCTGAGCCGCGAGCAGCGCGAACTCGCCGAGCGCCTGGAAGCGACGCTCGAGGCGCCGTGATCCGCCTCGCCGTCCGCTGCGCGGCCGAGCAGGCCGAGGCCGTGCTCGCCGAGCTCCTCCAGGTCGCCCCCGGCGGCGTGGAGGAGCAGGCCGGCCCGGGCTGGGTCGAGTACGCGATCTACGGCGGGGAGGGGGAGCTGCCCGACCTCGGCTCGGTCGAGGCCGGCTTCGGCGACGCCATCGTCGAGGTGCGCGCCGAGCCGGTGCCTGACGACTGGGCCGACCGCTGGCGCGAGTTCCACCGGCCGGCCCTGGTCGCGGGCCGCGTGGTCGTGCGCCCCTCGTGGCGCGACGATGCGCCGCCCGCCGAGCTCGAGGTCGTGCTGGACCCCGGCCAGGCGTTCGGCACGGGCGCCCACCCGACGACGCGGCTGTGCATCGAGCTGCTGCTGGAGCTCGCCGACGAGGGCCGCGCCCACGGCCCGCTCGTCGACCTCGGCACGGGCTCGGGCGTGCTCGCGATCGTCGCCGCGAAGCTGGGCTGGCGCCCCGTGCTGGGCGTGGACAACGCCGAGCCGTCGGTCGCCGCGGCGCGCGAGAACGCCGCCGCCAACGGCGCCGACGTCGAGGTGCGCCTCCTCGACCTGCGCGCCGAGCCGCCCCCGGCGGCGCCCGTGGCGGTCGCGAACCTGACCGCACCGCTGCTCCGTGAGCTCGCCCCGCGGCTCCCCGAGGAGACCGGGGTCGTGGTGTGCTCGGGCCTGCTCGCGCGCGAGCGGGCGGACGTCGAGCGCGCCTTCGCCGACGCCGGCTTCGCGCCGCGCGACGCCCGCACCGAGGGCGACTGGGCCGCGCTGCTCCTCGCGCGCCCCTAGGCCTCGCGGGCGAGAGCCGATCCCGCCGGTCCGACGCCTCGTGATCGATGTCGCTTGCGCCTGGGACGAGAAGGCGCGACCGCGCGCAGGGCCTTTCGTTCGCGCCGCCGCGCGGGGTAGGGTGCGCGCATGATCCTCCCCGCAGCCGTCCAGTTCTACGACGTCGTCGTCTTCTTCCACATCGCGGCCGTCGTGCTCGCCTTCGGCCCGACCTTCGCCTACCCGGTGTTCTTCTCGGTGGCGGCGCGCACCAACCCAGCGGCGCTGGCGACCGTCGGGCGCGGCGTGCTGACCTGGGACCGCACCGCCGGGACCCTCGGGATGTTGCTGATCCTGGTCACGGGGCTGTACCTGACCTCAGACCGCTGGGACTTCGGCGACTTCTTCGTCTCGTGGGGCTTCGCCGCGATCATCCTGCTGTTCGGCGTCGTGCACGGGTTCTTCATCCCGAACACGCGCCGCTACGTCCAGGCCGTCGAGGCGGGGCGCGAGGACGAGGCGCAGGCGGTCGCCGGCCGCCTGAACGTGATGGGCCCCATCGCGGGGCTCGCGGTGATCCTCACGATCTACGTGATGACCGCCAAGCCGTTCCTCTAGGCAGCGGATAGCCTTCGCGGGAGTGAGCCCTCCCGCCCGCGAGCAGCCGATCGGGATGTTCGATTCCGGCGTCGGCGGCCTCACCGTCCTGCACGAGTGCCTCGTCGCCCTGCCGGAGGAGGACTTCGTGTATCTGGGTGATGACGCGCGTTTCCCGTACGGGGCGCGTTCGGCCGACGATCTGCGCGAGTGCTCCGTCCGCAACGCCAGGTTCCTGCTGGACCGCGGCGCCAAGCTGATCGTGATCGCGTGCAACTCGGCGGCCACGGCCGGGCTGGACGCCGTCCGCGAGCTCGCCGCCGAGCGCGGCGTGGAGGTGGTCGCCGTGATCGAGCCCGAGGCCGAGATCGCCGCCGCGATCACCGAGAACGGGCGCGTGGGCGTGCTGGCCACCCCGGCGACGATCGAAGGCGGCTCGTACGTGCGGGCGCTCGCTCGCCAGCACCGCGACCTCACCGTGACCGCCGTGGCGGCGCCCGCGCTCGCGGCCGTGATCCAGCGCGGCTTCCCGTTCTCCGAGGCCGTCGTCGAGCAGGTGCGGGCCTACTGCGAGCCGCTGCGCCGCGCGCGCGTCGACACGGTGATCCTGGGCTGCACGCACTACCCGCTGGTGCGGCCGATGCTGCAGCGGATCCTGGGGCGGGACGTGCGCCTCGTGACCGCGGGCCACGCGGTCGCGGCCCGGATCGAGCGGATCCTGAACGCCCGCGGCCTGGCCACGGCGAACCGCGGGGAGGGGACCTACCGCTTCGTCTGCACGGGCGACCCCGAGTCCTTCCGCGAGCTCGGGACGCGTTTCCTGCAGCTGCCGCTGGGGGACGTCGAGAAGGTCGAGCTCGACGGCGCGTAACCTTCGCTACGAGATGACCGACTCGCTTCTCGAGAAAGTCCAGGCCGATACCCGCGAGGCGATGAAGGCCGGCGAGCGCGAGCGCGTCGGCGCGCTGCGCATGATCGCGGACGCCCTGCAGAAGGCAGCCAAGGAGGGCGGCGACGACGAGGTCGCCGTGCTGCGGCGTGAGCGCAAGCGCCGCCTGGAGGCCGCGGAGGCCTACCGGAACGGCGGCGACGACGAGCGCGCGGCGCGCGAGGAGGCCGAGGCCGAGCTGATCTCGGCGTACCTGCCCGCCGAGCTCTCCGACGAGGAGCTCGCCGCGATCGTCGACGAGGCGATCGCCCAGACGGGCGCGCAGTCCATGCAGGACATGGGCAAGGTCATGGGAATCGCGATGGGCAAGGTCGACGGCCGCGCCGACGGCAAGCGGGTGAGCGAGGCGGTGCGGGCGCGGCTCGGGGCGTAGCTTGGCGCGCCGTCAGCTCACCCTGGACAACGACGTCGCCGCCGAGCTGGCCGGCTCCGGGGACGCGGTCCTCCGCGAGCTCGAGGAGCGCCTGCCGTGCGACGTGTTCCTGCGCGGCAACGTGCTCACGCTCGACGGCGACGAGGGCGACGTCGCCGAGGCGGCGGCGGTCGTCGACGAGCTGATCGGGCTCGTCGAGCGCGGCCACGAGCTCTCGCCCTCGACGCTCGACGCGGTCGCCGGCGCGCTGGACGCGGGGCAGCCCTCCGCGGCGATCCTGGAGGACGTGATCTGGGCGCACCGCAACGTCCGGATCGCGCCGCGGACGGTGAACCAGAAGCGCTACGTCGACTCGGTTCGCAAGCACACGATCACGTTCGGAATCGGCCCGGCCGGCACGGGCAAGACCTTCCTCGCGGTGGCGATGGCCGTCGCCGCGCTCGAGGACCGCGAGGTCAGCAGGATCATCCTCACGCGCCCCGCCGTCGAGGCGGGCGAGCGGCTCGGCTTTCTGCCCGGCGACATCCAGGCGAAGGTGGACCCGTACCTGCGCCCGCTGTTCGACGCGCTCTACGACATGCTCGACCCCGAGCGCGTCTCCACCTACTTCGACCGGGGCGTGATCGAGGTGGCGCCGCTCGCGTTCATGCGCGGGCGCACGCTGAACGACTCGTTCGTGATCCTGGACGAGGCGCAGAACACGAGCCCCGAGCAGATGAAGATGTTCCTCACGCGGCTCGGCTACGGCTCGAAGATGGTCGTGACCGGCGACATCACCCAGGTCGACCTGCCGCGCGACCAGCGCTCCGGGCTCGTCGTCGTCGGCGACATCCTGCACGAGGTCAGCGACATCGCGTTCGTGCGGTTCCGCAGCCAGGACGTCGTGCGCCACGAGCTCGTGCAGCGCATCGTCGCCGCGTACGGCGCGTACGAGCGCGAGCGGCGCCGCGACGACGAGGGGCGCGACGAGAACGAGGGGCGTGACGAGGGCGATTGAGCGTCGAGCTTGAGGACGTCCCCGCGGAGCTGCGCGACGCGGTGCTCGCCGCGCTCGAGGCGGCGGGCGTGCGCGACGGGCACCTCTCGGTGGAGCTCGTCGACGAGGAGCGCATCCGCGAGCTCAACCGGGAGCATCGCGGCCGCGACAAGCCGACCGACGTGCTGTCGTTCCCGATCGACGGGGCGGGGGAGGTCCCGGGCCCGCGCGAGCTCGGCGACGTCGTCATCTGCCCCGAGCACACCGCGGACGTGGTCGAGGCGACCGTGCACGGCGTCCTCCACCTCTGCGGCTACGACCACGAGGTTGACGATGGTGAGATGCTGGCGCTACAGGAACGGGTGATGGAGAGCTTGCGAGGCGAACGTAGGGAGGGCGAGGCGTGACCGAGGGCGCCCTGCTGGGGGACGCCGCCGAGCAGGTCACCCGCTCGGGCTTCGTGGGCCTGGCGGGCCGGCCGAACGTCGGCAAGTCGACGCTGGTCAACGCGATCGTGGGCGCGAAGGTCGCGATCATCTCGGACCGCCCGCAGACGACGCGGCGCGCGGCCCGGGGGATCGCCACCGACCTCGAGCGGGGCTGGCAGCTCGTGCTCGTCGACCTGCCCGGGGTGCAGCGCCCGCGCGACGTGCTCACCGAGCGCATGCAGCGGCGCGTCGAGCGCGAGCTGGCAGACTCGGACGTCGTCCTGTTCGTGATCAACGGAGAGGAGGGCGTGGGGCCCGGCGACCGGTTCATCGCCCGCACCCTGCTCGGCGCCCAGTCCGAGGACGGGCCGCGCGTGCCCGTGATCTGCGCCGTCAACAAGTGCGACCGGCTCGGGCGCGCGGAGACCGCCGCGGTGCTCGCCGCGGCCGCCGAGCTCGAGGGCGTCGACGAGATCTTCCCGGTGAGCGCGAAGACGGGCGCGGGCCTCGAGCCCCTGATCGCCGAGCTCGCGAGCCGGCTGCCCGAGGGCCCCTTGCTCTACCCGCCCGAGGAGCGCACGGACGCCCCCAGCGAGATCCACCTCGCCGAGCTGATCCGCGAGCAGGTCCTGATCCGCACCCGCGACGAGATCCCGCACGCGGTCGAGGTCGCCGTGCTCGAGGCGGGGCCGCGCGACGACGGGATCTACGAGGTGCGCGCGCAGATCTGGGTCGAGACCGAGTCCCAGAAGGCGATCGTCATCGGCCGCGGCGGGCGCATGATCCGGGAGATCGGGACGGCGGCGCGCCGCGAGCTCGAGCGCGAGCTCGGCGCCCACGTCTTCCTCGACCTGCGCGTGCGGGTCCGCGAGCGCTGGCGCCGCGACGAGGGCCTGCTCGACCGCCTCGGGATCGACTAGTCCTGGCCGCCCTCGCGCTCGCCGCGGTCCCCCGCGAGGAACTCGGGGGTGGCGATCGCCGCCACGCCGAGCGCGATCCCGCCGAAGATGAGCGGCACGCCCACGATCCGCGCGACCGGCGCGTCGACGACCAGGAGCAGCAGCAGGCCGACGATGAACGCGGCGGCGGCGACGCGGGGGAGGCGGCGGC
Organism: bacterium; assembly: GCA_002919115.1. Taxonomy (GTDB): domain Bacteria; phylum Actinomycetota; class Thermoleophilia; order Solirubrobacterales; family 70-9; genus RSA11. The sequence continues at coordinate 488 of PKER01000252.1, read as the reverse complement.
TCATCGGCCTCCCTCCTCGCCCGCCGTGCCGGCGATCGGGCCCGGCTGGTGGCCGATCCTGCCCTCGAGCTTGAGCCGGAAGAGGACCACCAGCGACGGCACGATGATCGCGAGCGCGAAGACCACGCCGACCAGCGTGAAGATCAGCGTCGGCTGGCCCGCCGCCGCGTCGTGCAGGGTGAGCTCGCCCGGCAGGACGTACGGGCGCTGCGCGAGCGCCCAGCCCGCGACGATCGCGCCGACCGCGACCGCCGACGTGTAGCGCGCGGGCTCGAAACGGCCGCCGGCGATCAGCCAGATCGTGACGAGCCCGGCGAGCGCGGAGGCGATCACCGCGAGCAGGCCGAGGCCCGAGGTGAGCCCGTCGAAGAGGTCGGGCGCGTCGGAGTTGACCACCGCGAGCCCGCCGAGCGCGACAGCGCCGGCGGCGACCGCGGCGCCGAGCGCGCGCCTGCGGAAGGCCTCGGCGAGCTCGGCCTCGCCGGCCC
>PKER01000094.1 GCA_002919115.1 bacterium | reverse complement strand
GGGCGGGATCAGGTTGACGGGGCGCATCGCGCTAGCGCTCCAGGGCGAGGCCGAAGGACAGGGTCAGGCGGGCGGCGGTGACGTCGTCGAGGTGGCCCAGGGCCGCGGGGCGCGAGCTCGTGAACGGGTAGCCGAGGCTCTCCTGCAGGCGCTGGACCAGGCCCGGGAGCGTGGTGCCGGGGCCCGTGGCCACGGCGCCCTGGAGCGGGACCGCGCCCTCCTGGGCGTTGTAGTACTCGACCGAGACGCGGATCTCGTCGGCGAGCCGCGCGACGCCCTCCTCGAGGACGGCGCGGGCGCCCGCCACGTGCTCGGGGTCGCCCTCGATCTGCTCGACCGGGGCGACGAGGCCGACGTGGGCGAGCCACTGGCGCGCGTGCTCGAGCGTGAGCCCGCGGCGCTCCGCGAGGCGCTGCGCCATGCCCTCGAGGCCGAAGGACGCCATGCGGGTGAACAGGCAGTTGCCCGCCTGCGCCACCGCGAGGTTGGTGACGTCGCCGAGGTGGCACAGCAGCCAAGCCGGCGCCTGCGGCTGCCCCTCGCCCTCGCCGGCGATGCGCTCCTCGTAGGAGGGCACCGCGGCGGTGAGCTGCGGGTCGTGGGCGAGCGCGCGCACGAGGCCGAACGCGGCGACGTCGATGCCGACCGGCCGCAGGCCCGCGCCGCGCATCGCGGCGAGCATCTGGTCGATCATGTCGCGCCGCGCCGCGGCGGCGACGACGTCGATCTGCCCCTCGCCCGAGGCGGCCTGGCTCGCCCCGATCACCTGCCAGTCGAGCACGGCCTGCTCCAGCGGCATCGGGATGTTGTCCTGCGCCTGGAAGCGGATCGCGGTCTCGAGCTGCTCCTCGTCGGCGATCGCGGGGAGGCGCAGCACGCGCACCGCGAGCCGCTGGTTGGCGATCCCCAGGCGCACGTTCTGGGAGAGCTTGTTGGAGGAGAAGAGCTTCTTGAGCGCCGCCGAGAGGGCCTCGATGTCGACGACCTCGCCCTCGCGGAAGACGCCCGGCTCGAGCGGGGCGATCCCCTGCCCCACGACCTCGACGGTCCCGTTCGCGCGGACCTCGGTGGCGGCGATGCTGTCGGTGCCCACGTCGAGGCCGACGATCGACTTGGAGCTGGAGGAGGAGAAAAGTCCCATTTCTTCGCGTTACCTCGCGCGCGCCTCGCGCGCTACCCCTCAATCGGCGGCGCGGCGCGATTCCTTGAGTTCCGGGCGCGGCCTCAGGACTCCGGGAAGAACTCGTCGAGGTACCACTCGACGATGTCCTCGCCGAACCACAGGCCGACGATGCCGCCGAGCGCGAGGAACGGGCCGAACGGGATCGCCTGCTTGCGCCCGGCGGCGCCCCGCCGGGCGATGATCGCGACCCCCACCAGGGCGCCCGCGGCGAAGCCGATCAGCACCGCCGGCGCGAGCGCGCGTCCCAGGTACAGGCCCATCATCGCGACGAGCTTCACGTCGCCCATCCCCATTCCGCGCGGGTAGGCGAGCACGACCAGGAACAGGACCCCGCCGCCGATCGCCGCCGCGAGCAGGCGCCCGGGCAGCTCGCCCGGGTCGCCCGCGGCGAGGATCGCGAGCGCCGCGACCGCGCCCGCTCCGACCATCGCGTTCGGGATCAGGCGCAGGTCGAGGTCGGTGAGCGTGATCGCGACGAGCACCACGCACAGCACGAGCCCCAGGGCGAGCTCCCACCAGGGGTCGGTCCCCAGGATCAGGTAGGTCGCCGCGAACAGCGCGCCGAGCCCGAGCTCGGCCAGCGGGTAACGCACCGAGATCGGCTCGCCGCAGCTCCGGCAGCGTCCGCGCAGCAGCACCCAGGAGACGATCGGGACGTTGTCGCGGGCCGCGACCTGCGCGCCGCAGTTCGGGCAGCGCGAGCGGCCGCTCACCCAGTTCTCACCGCGCGGGATGCGGTGCGCGAGCACGGTCACGAAGCTGCCCAGGGCAGCGCCGACCACGAACAGCACTACGGCGATCAAATGAAGCCCCCCTTACGAGCCGGTGATGGATCCGAGTTCGAGCAGCTTGTTGGTACGGAGCTGCAGGCGGCTCTGGAAGTTCGGGTGGTCGTACATGAACTCTAGGCCGCTGCCGGGATAGGTGCCTGCTCGGCGCACCATGAGCGTGACCCCGATCCGGCTGTCGCGCGGGAGGACCTCAGGGATCAGCTGCCCGGAGGTGTTGACCCCGAGAAACTCGAGCGGGATCGAGACCTTGGTCCACTCCCGCGGCCACGGGTTCTTGCTGCAGCGGAAGTAGGTCAGGCGCAGGATCTCGCCGAGCGGGTTCACGCCGGGGTCGCAGTTGAGGCCGCCCTGGGTCCAGTTGCCGGTGAGACCCAGGGTGTTGATCAGCGGGACGTCGAGCTCGAGCTCGACCAGGGTCACGCTGAGGCCGATGCAGCCGACGAGCGGCAGGCAGACTTGGGGCGGCGTCTTCGTCAGGTCGATGATGCCGAGGTTGAGGTCGATGCAGCCCAGGATCGGCAGGCAGAGCTGCTTGGGCAGGACCGAGACCTGCACCTTCTGCCGGTAGAAGACCGAGATGCAGATCTCGCCGGGGTGCTGCGCGCCGTTGATCGTCTTCGTCCAGAGGTCGAGCGTCCCGCCGCCGACGAGCACGCCGCCCTGGTTGCGGATCGGCGGCGAGAGCCACGTGTGCACGCGCGCGTACTTGTTCGGGTCGCCGCCGAGCAGCGTGAGCAGGCCGTCGAGCGGGTCCGGCATCCCCAGGAGCGGCTGGACGATCCGGTTGACGACGTTGAGCACGGGCTGCAACAGACAGCTGTCGGTGGTCGCCCAGGGCATCTGCAGGCCGATGTCGGGCGGCGCGCCCGGCTGCGCCGGCTCGAGCTCGGTCGCGTAGTCGTAGGTGGGCTCGTTCGTCCCGCCCCACTCGGGCGCCTCGGGGAAGAGCAGGTCGGGCGCGCCGGCGCTGTTGCCGGTGCGGTGGCCGTCGCTGCAGCGTCCCCGGGTGTTGTGGCCGAGGTGGTCGCCGGTGATCGGCTGCCGCGTGTTGTAGCTGCACGGGGTGTCCGTGAGCCAGAGCTCCGCGACGTAGCCCTCGACCGGCTCCCCGGGCGGCCCCGGGTTTTCGTCGGGCGTGACCTCCTTGTCGACGACCTCGCCCTGGACCTCCTGGTAGCGGCGCCCGGCCGCCACGACGTTGTCGTCGAGCTTGGCGGCGATCGTCACCCGCTTCGCGAGCCCGTCGCCGCACGACTGGCCGCCGCCGCCCGTCGAGCAGTCGGCGTCGGTCCAGGTGACGTAGCGGTAGATCCGACCCTTGACGTCACCGACCTCGAAGGGCTCGGGCCCGGGGTCCACCTTGCCCATCGCGATCGGCTCGCCGCTGCCGGGGACGGTGTCGCCGTTCATCACGAGCTGCTCGCCGTCGAAGGTCGAGTGCTGCACGCGCTGGCCCGGGTGGTCGGGACTGCCGGAGGACTCGGGCGCGGCGGTCAGCGCGATCTCCGCGAACGGCAGCGCGCGGATCCGCTCGAGCTCCGCCTGCAGGCGGTTGTTGAGCGCCTGGCTCTGCTCGGTGCGGTAGTTCGAGCGCGCCGAGGTGTCGACGAGCTGCAGCAGCGCGAGCGCGCTGAGCGCGAGCAAGAGCGCGGCGACGACGCCCTCGACAAGCGTGATGCCGTCCTCCGCGCGCAGGCGGCGGGCGGCGCTCGCAAGCCAGGTGGCGCGCGCGGCCCTCATGCCTGCGGCGCCTCCGGGTCGTTCTCGACGAGGTTGCGCAGGTACACGCCGTCGCGGACCGTGACCGCCTCGCCGCCGTCGGTCCGCGGGTAGGCGAGCTCGACCTCCACGTAGCCGGGGTTGGCGGCCGTGGGCTGCGCCTCGCAGTCCATGAGCAGGTCGGCCTCGCAGTAACGGAAGACGTCGTCGGTGCGCAGCCCGGAGACCAGAAGCTCGGAGGGGCCGCCCGCGACCGCGCGGGTGCACGAGCCCCCCTCGCAGCTGTATGTCACCGCGCACGGCGCCGGGCTGCCCGTCCAGGTGCAACCGGCGCTGCGGGCGTAGGTCGTCAGGGTGAGCTCGCTCGACGTGGCGACCTGCACAGCCTCCCCCTGGCGCAGCTCGCGGGTGATCCGCTCGAGCATCGCGCGGCCCTGCTGGATGTGCGCGGAGCGCTCCCTCGACTCGGGTTGGGAGCGCACGATGATCTGCAGGAGCGTCATGGCGCCGGCGGCGACGATGAGGCCGATCATGAGCGCGACGAGAAGCTCGGTGAGCGTCTGCCCGTCCTCAGCCCCAAGGCGCGCCCACGTCCGTTCCTTGGCCTCATCCATCAGCACCCCTGCTCCGGTGCGCCGCTCGGCGGGTCGATGGCGGTGCACTCGATGAACGTGGCGGGCTTGTAGCCCGTGTAGTACTGGCTTTCGGTGCCGGGCAGCTCGAACTCGGAGGCGAGGTTGCTGGCCGTGATCTTCGAGTTCTGCGCGACCGTGACCGACTTGCCGGCGATCGCGCCGCAGACGTGGGCGTTCTGCGCCAGCGTGACCGCGGTGCGCGGCGCGTACAGGACGAACGCCTGGCTGCACGGGCCCGGCGCGACCGTGTTCTGGGCGAGCTCGACCGAGGTCGCGATCGCGTCCGAGCCCACGAACAGGAGCGCCAGGTCGACCTGCGAGCCGGAGCTCCCCTGGATGCTCGAGTTCTGGTTCATCTTGAGCTGCGTGGTCGGCCCGGTGAACCCGCAGTTCTCTGGGGAGTCGAAGTAGATGCGGACCTTGGCCCCGGCGACGATGAAGATGTTCGTGTTCTGCTTCGTCTCCAGGCGGCAGAGGCTGTAGTTGGCGCCGCCCAGCGTGATGGACACGTTCTGGTTGAGCGTCAGCGTGCGGGCGTTCGGGTCCCAGTCGACGCGGCTGGCCTGGCCGCTGATCGTGTCGCCGCCCGGGTCGCCGTTCTTCGCCCGCGTGATCCGGTCGTTGTCGTTGACCTGCGCGACGTCGCCCTGGTTGACCGGGATGAGCTCCGACCACCCCTGCGTGACCGGGCAGTCGACCTTCGGCGGCGACGGCTTGACGACGCCGCTCGGGCCCACCTGGACGCTGCCGTCAGAGCAGTTGATCCGTGAGTTCGGGGTGCCGGCCTGCGTCACGTCGCCGTTGGTGGCGACGCTCGCGGTGATCTCGGTGTTCGCCGCCTGGGTGATGTAGTCCAGGCCGATCACGGAGTGCTCGGTGAACGGCTTCTTGCCGCCGAGCGTGCTCTGCGCCGAGGCGGCGTGCACCTGCACGCGCCGGGTCACGCCCTCGACGGTGCCCGCAGAGACGATCTCGAGCTCGGTCAGGGACGGCCTGACCCAGTAGACGTAGCGGCCCTCCGGGTCGGCGTACGGCGCCGGGCACCAGCCGTCGGCCCGCGGCGACGTGGCGCCCATCGGCCGGCAGAGCTGCGACCCGCCCGCGGTGCCGACCCGGTTGTAGCGCAGCAGCGCGTTCTCGACGCCGTCCTCGGCCGCGGCGAGCGCGGCCTTCGTGTTCAGGTCGCGGGTGGCGCCGGACTGGGCGCCCATCGACGCGACCACGGCGGCGGTGCCGACCGCGAACGCCGCGATCAGCACGAAGAGCACGGTGGGGATCGCGAAGCCCCCTTCGGAGCTGACCCTCCGAACCCCGTTTTGGATCGCCTCGAACACCATCCCCTCTATCGGCAGGGACCCGCGTTGGTTTGAACGCTTGGACGGCCGACCGCCATGCGGGTCCCGCAACGAGAGAGGGGCGGCCCCCCGGGACCGCCCCTCTCTCGCGCGAGTTTCGTCAGGCGACTAGTCGCCCCACTCGCCGCTTTCCGGACAACCGGCGCTGCCCGCCGTGGTGCAGGTCAGCTCGGTCGTGCCGTCGGAGTTGCGGGTGATGGAGAACTCGTTGCCGGTCTCCGACTGGGCCGTGACCGTGTAGGAGCTGTCGTCCGAGGTGACGTTGAAGACGCGGTCGGTGAGCGTGGACTCGATGGCGATCAGGGAGTCGACGTCGGCGCCGGCGTAGCTGCCACCGTTGTCGGTCGCGTACGTCTCGATCGCGGTCTGAGCCGTACGGGCGGCCGACTTCGCGTCCGCGTCACGCGCCTTGTCGCGCTGGTTGAAGAAGGACGGGATGGCGATCGCGGCCAGCAGACCGATGATCAGCATCACCACGAGGAGCTCGACGAGCGTGAAACCGCCCTCGCCGTGCGCCCTCTCACGGAGCTTCTGGACCATGGGTACCCTCCTGTGGGACCTAGTGTTCGCCTTCGCTCCGTTAGCCCTAACCCTGGAGGTCCGGGGAACCCCGGTGGCAGCCCGGCTGTCTCCCATGGGGAAGACCCGTGGCTTTGCGTCACCACCTCGCGGTGGGTTTGCCTTTGGCACCGGAGCGTTGGCCTTACTCATCGCACCCTTCATCGGTGCGGGGCGAGGAACCCTTTAGGGCCCTAGGGGGAACATTCGTCCAGTCTGGGTGATGACCCCTAGTACGCACATCGGGTTGGCTTGAGCCATGGCAGCGCGGCGCCTCGTGATCCTCATGATCGTCCTGCTGATCGCCTCGTCGATCGCGGCCGCGCTCGCGCCGCAGCCGCCCCGCAGCCAGGAGGAGACGACGACCACGCCTCCCCCGCCCGAGCCGCAGGAGCTCTCACCGGTCCTGTCCGAGCGCGGCGAGCTGGTGCGCGCCCACGTCAGCGTGGGCGACGAGCCCGCCCGGGTGCGCGCCCAGGCCGGCGACCAGCTCGAGCTCACGGTCACCTGGGACGAGGTGGCGACCCTGGAGATCTCCGGGATCGGCGAGAGCGCGGACGTGGGGCCGGGCTCGCCGGCCCGCTTCGACGTGCTGCTCAACGACCCGGGCCGCTACCGGGTCTTCCCGATGGACGACCCCGAGCGCACGGTCGCGACCATCGCCGTCCGCCCCCGCACCCCCGGCGATTGAGCTTCCCGGTCCCGTAAGGCGAGAAGAGTCGGTCACGAGAGGAGGCGGAGGACCGCCGCCTCGATGCGCTCGCGGCGCGCGAAACCCGGGGCGCCGTTCAGCCGCTTGAGCGTGCGCGCGATCGTCTTGCCGTCCGCGTAGCGCTCGATCACCCGCGGGTCCACGTAGGAGGCGCGGCAGACCGCGGGCGTGTTGCCGAGAACCTCGGCCACGTCCTCGATGGCGGCGCCGACCGCGCGCTCGCCGTCCTCGTCGCCTGCGCGGGTCGCGAGGTTCACGGCGGCGAGCACCGTCGCGTTCCAGGTCCGGAAGTCCTTGGCGGAGAACTCGTCCCCGACGAGCCCCTTCAGATGTTCGTTGAGCTCGTCGGCGCGGAGGTCATGCCACTCGGCGCGGCGGGCGCGGTAGGCGAGCAGGCGGGCGTCGGCGCGCGCACGCCGCCGGCGCAGCGCGGCTACCGTCGGGGTGACGAACTCGTCCTCCACCTGCTGGGTGCGCTGCAGGCCGCCCTTCGCGATGAAGTCGAAGTGGATCGCGCCGCGGCGGATCCGGACGTGCTCCTTGCGCAGCGTCGTGAGCCCGAAGCTCTCGTTCTCCTCCGCGTAGGAGTCGCCGCCCACCCGGAAGAGGCCGATGTCGAGCAGGCGCACCGCGCAGGAGAGGACCCGGTCGCGCACGAGCCCGTCCAGCCCCAGCCCCGCGGCTAGGCGCTTGCGGACCGCCGGCATCGCGGCGCCGAACTCGAGCAGGCGCTCGAACTTCTCGCGGTCGCGCCGCTCGCGCCAGGCCGGGTGGTAGAGGTACTGGCGCCTGCCTGCCGCGTCGGTGCCGACGGCCTGGATGTGGCCGCGCTCCTCGGCGCAGATCCACACGTCCTCCCAGGCGGGCGGAATCGCGAGCGCGCGGATGCGCTCGACCTCCGCCTCGTCGGAGATCAGCTCCCCGTCGGCGTCGTGGTAGCTGAACCCGCGACCGCGCCTCACCCGGCGGATGCCCGGCTCGTCGGGGTCGCTTCGGGTGGTTCGCACTCGGCTCGCTCCTCCCCCGCGGCGCGGGAAGCCGTCAGTCGTCGCGCGCCTCTTGCTGGCGCTGGGAAAGGGCCTCCTCGTCCTGGCCTGGGTTGCCGATCGGCCCGCCGTCCTCGCCGGGGGTGGGCTCGGGTTCGCCCTGCTTGGAGGGAGGCTTGGTGCCGCGCTCGTCGCGCTCGGCGTCGTCTTCTGTGCGCTCGTCGTTCACGGGAGGGCGGGTTCCCCCGCCCCGGTCCGCGAAACGCGGCGCTCAGGCCGCCGCGCGCGTCCCGAGCTCGGCGGCGAGCTCGGCGCGGGTGATGTAGCCGCTCTCGACCAGGGCCTCGCCGGCGACCTCGTGCACGGCCCGTCGTTCCGCCGGCGTGAGCGACTCGCGCCAGCCGCCGGGCGTCGCGGAGCGCGCCTCGGAGCGCTCGCCCTTTTGGAAGCGCGGCAGCCGGTTGAAGTCGTGCCGCTCGGCGATCCGCTCCAGCTCGGCGTCGTCGGGCGCGATGCCCACCGCCCGGCAGATGCGGCGCAGCTCGCGCGGGGTGCGCGCGAGCAGGTCCTCGTAGCGGACCAGCACGCGGCGGTCGGGATCGTGCCTGCGGAACGCCTGGTGCACCAGGCGGGTGCGGTACGCCCACACGCTCGCCTGCCAGCGCACGAACGCCTCGCGCCCCTCCTCGGCCAGCGGGAAGGCGCCCTCGCGCTGCGCCCAGCTCCCGTCCTGGTAGGCGGCGATCCACGAGTCGACGACGTCGCGGCCGTCGCGCAGGAGGAAGATGAGGCGCGAGCGCGGGAACAGCGAGAGCAGCAGCTCGGCCGCCTGCGAGCCGGGCTCCTTGACGAAGACCAGCGGCTCGCTCTCCCCCTCGCCCGCGGCCTGCGCCGCGAACCGCGCCTCGATCAGCTCGCGCAGCTTCGGGCGCCACACCTCCGCGAAGCGGTCGGCGAAGAAGTAGCCGGGCTTGGAGCGCTTGACCCGGTCGAGCGTGGTGAGCTCGGGCTCGGCCTCCGCCGCCGCCCAGGCGAGCGGGATCGGCCGCCAGACGCCGAGGTGGTGCCCCAAATGCGGGTCGTCGACCGCGACCGCGTGCGGCAGGTCGGCCAGCATGCGCAGAAGCCAGGTGCTCCCGCTGCGCGAGGACCCGAAGATCCACGCGAGCCGCTCCTGCGGGACGTCCGGCAGTGCCTCGTCGAGATCCGGAGAGCCGTTCGCCATGGATCCCTCCATTCGCCAGGCGCCTACCCCCGGAGCGCCAGTTCTAATCGCGGCCCGCGCCGCGATCGGCGCGATTTCCGCGGGGATCGCCGGCGCCAGGCGCCTAGTCGAAGCTGAACGGCGGGTAGCGGTCGGTGACCAGGCCGAACGCGTAGCCCTGCACCCGGTTGCTCCAGCGCAGCGTGCCCTCGACGTAGTCGAAGATGCCGCGCGGGTAGCGCCCGGTGAAGAGGATCGCGAACCACGCGATGATCGCCGCGATCCAAACCCCGATGTAGAGGACGAGCAGCACGATCGCGTGCGGCAGGATCAAAAGCCACTTGATCAGCGGGAGGAACCGGTTCAGGTCGCGCTCGGCGTCGGGATAGACGTAGTCGAGCCGCACCGACTGGTGCTCGTCGGTGGAGGGGTAGCGGTCGTCCATGAGCAGCAGGTAGGCGAACACCCGGTTCTGGAAGCGCCGCATCTCGAGCCCGAAGTCGAACCACCAGCGCGGGTACTTCTTGCGGAAGAGGATCATCAGCATAGTCGGCAGCCAGAGCGCGGTCAGGGCGTTGCCGAGCAGCGCGAGGATCACCCAGATCGGGATCGCCGCAAACAGGCGGAAGAAGGTGGACAGGCGGTTCAGCGCGCGGTCGGGGTAGTCGACCGCGAACGTGATCGGATAGGGCTCCACGGGATTACTCCTCCCTCTCGGTTGCCGGCGCGAGGCCGAGCGGATCGGCGCCGGCGCCGCGCGCCAGCACCATCACGGGGCAGTGCGCCGCGTCGACGACGCCCGCGGCGGTGCTCCCCAGGACCACCCGGCGCACGGGGCCGTAGCCGCGTGAGCCGAGCACGAGCAGGTCGAGCTCGCTGGAGGCCTCGACGAGCTCGCGGATGGCCGAGCCGCGCCGGATCCGCCCGTCGACGGGCAGGTTCGGCGGGACCGCCTCCAGCGCCTCGTTCAGCACGGTCTCCTTGGACTCGACCTCGAACGCCTCCCAGTCGCCCGCGCTGATCACGGCGAGGGCGGCGCCGTAGCCCATCGGCGCGGGCTCGGCGACGGTCGTGATCGCAAGGCGCGCGTGGAAGCGCTCGGCCAGCGCGATCGCCGCCTGCAGCGCGGCCCGCGACTCGTCCGAGCCGTCGTAGGCGACGCCCAGCCGCAGCAGGCGGTGCTCCTCCTCGGCGGCGTACCCGCGGGGGGCGACCGCGACCGCGCACGGCGCGCCGTTCAGCAGGTTGTCGCCGACGCTGCCGCGCACGACCCGCCCGAGCGGCCCCTTGTGCGTGGAGCCGACGACGATCGCCCCGGCCTTGTGCTCGGCCGCCAGCAGGTAGAGCCCGCGAGCGGGCGAGCGGTTGGCGACCACGTCGATCTCGACGCCGGTGCCGCCCATGCGCTCGGCCGCGACCCGCTCGAGCCGCTCGCGCGCGTCGGCGAGCACCTTCTCCTTGGGCCCGCCCGCGATACCGGGGCCGGACGGGACCACGGTCGTCAGCACCGCCCGGTAGCCGAGCGACTGGGCGAGGAGCCGCCCGAGCGCGACGGCGTCGTCGCCCTGCGGGGTCCCGTCGAATCCGATGATCAGCTTGCTGGACACGCCGATGGGTCGCAGCGTATGGCCTACGTCGGCCGTATGTACCCGCGGATACCCACGATCGGTATCCGAGGTTTACCCCGAGGGACGGCCACCGTGCGGGGTTTACCCTGGGAGGCGATGGCCGAGCCGCCCCCGCGCAAGCGTGTGCTCGTCGCCGGCGGTGGATTCGCGGGCCTGGAGACGGTCCTCGCCCTCCACCACCTGGCCGGCGACCTGGTGGACGTCGTGCTGCTCGCGCCGGACCCCGAGTTCGTCTACCGCCCGCTGCTCGTCGAGGCGCCGTTCACGCGCCGCCCGCCCGAGCGCCGCGAGCTGGCGCCGATCCTCGACCAGCTCGGCTGGCGATTCGCGCGCGACGGGCTCGCGCGCGTGGACGCAGAAGCGCGCGCCGTCGAGACCACCTCGGGCGAGACCCGGCCCTACGACGCGCTCGTCGTCTGCACCGGGGCGCGGCCCAAGCCCGCCTACGAGCGCGCCGTGACGCTCACCGAGAGCCTCGCCGACTCGGACGCGGTCGATGAGCTCCTGCGCGCCGCGCCCAGCGAGGGCCGCGACCGGATCGCCTTCGTGGTCCCGCCCGGGGTCACCTGGTCGCTGCCCGCGTACGAGCTCGCGCTGCTCGCGCGCGCCCGGGCCGAGGACCTGGGCGCCGATCCCGAGATCGCCCTGCTCACCCCCGAGCACAAGCCGCTCGCCATCTTCGGGACGATGGCGAGCTCCACCGTCGAGCGCCTGCTCGCGGCCCGCCGGATCGAGGTCCACTGCGGCGTCCACGTGGTCGAGGAGGACGACGGCTTCCACGTCGTCCCCGAGCGCACCCTCCTGGAGGCGCGCGCGGTGATCGCGCTGCCGTACCTGGAGGGCCCCGCGGTACCCGGCCTGCCCGCGGACGAGGCCGGGTTCATCCCGATCGACGAGCATGCGCGGGTCCCGGGCGCCGAGGGCGTCTACGCGGCCGGCGACGGCACGTCCTTCCCCGTCAAGCAGGGCGGGATCGCGACCCAGCAGGCGGACGCTGCCGCCGAGCACATCGCCGCGTCCGCGGGGGCGGACGTCGAGCCCAAGCCGTTCGAGCCGGTCCTGCGCGGCAAGCTCTTCACCGGGTCGGAGTCGATCAACCTGCGGCAGAAGCTCACCGGCGGCGCCGGCGAGGGCGAGGCTTCCCACGACTACCTGTGGTGGCCCCCGCACAAGGTGGCGGGCCGCTACCTGCCGGCGTTCCTGGGGCTCTCGACGCCCGCGCCGTCGGCCGACGTCGACCCCTCCTCCCTGCTCGTCGACGTCAACGTCTCGTTCCCCCACACCTGGCACTCGGAGCCGGGCGGCCCCAAGCGCGGGCCGCGCTACTCCTAGGCGCGCGAGCCCTGTCAGAGCCCGAACGCCGCCGGGCGCGCGTCGCGCGGCAGCACGAGCAGCGGGCTCGGGCAGTGGTGCATGAGCCGGTGCGTCACGCCGCCGAGCAGCGCGCGGCGCAGCGGCCCGTGGCGGCGCAGCGTGCCGAGGGCGGAGAGCTGGTTGAACGTGAGGTCGTCGCGGTTGCGCTCGACGCGCAGGCGGCGGGCCAGGCGCATCACGCCGAGGCGCAGCGCACTGGCCGTGTCCGTGATCGTCGGCCCGGACGCGTCGTCCCCCGCCTCGTCGAGGGGGAGGTCGAGCACATCCGTCACGACGTTTAGCCTATCTACTTAGTCTTGCGAAACAAGCCGCCGGTTCCGTTCTCCGGTAGCGTCGGACCAGCATGTTCGACAACCTCTCCAACCGCCTCGAGGGGATCGTCAAGCGCCTCCGCGGCAAGGGGCGCCTGACCGAGGACGACGTCGA
>PKER01000036.1 GCA_002919115.1 bacterium | reverse complement strand
GGGCCGCGGCCGCCGCCAGGGCGACCCCCATCCGGCCGCTCGAGCGGTTGCCGATGAAGCGCACCGAGTCGAGGGGCTCGCGCGTGCCCCCGGCGGTGACCAGCACCCGTACGCCGGCCAGCGATCCCTGCGCTGGCGCGCCCAGGGCGGCCTCCACGCGCGCGAGCAGGGCGTCGGGCTGCGGCAGGCGCCCTGCCCCGTACTCGCCGCGCGAGGCGAGCGGGCCGGTGTCGGGGTCGATCACCTCCACCCCGCGCTCGCGCAGCGTCCGCAGGTTCGCCTGCGTGGCCGCGTCGCGGTACATCCGGTCGTTCATCGCCGGGGCGACCAGCCGCGGGGCATCGCAGGCCAAAAAGGCGGTCGTCACCATCGAGTCGGCGTGCCCGCCGGCGAGCTTGGCGATCGTGTTCGCCGAGGCGGGCGCGACGAGGTAGGCGTCGCAGTTTTCGACGACCGCGAGGTGGCCGATCGGGTCGTGCCCGGGCAGCGGCTCGCCGGGGAAGGCGCCGCGCATCGGATCGCGCTCGAACTCGGAGGTGAGCACGGGCGCCCCCACGATCCCCTCGAACGAGGCGGGCCCGACGAACCGGGTCGCGGCCTCCGTCATCAGCACGCGCACGGCGTGCCCGGACCTGGTGGCCAGGCGCGCGAGCTCAAGCGCCCGGTAGGCCGCTATGCCCCCCGTGACGCCGAGCAGGATGCGGGCCACCGCGAGCCCCTTTGCCTAGGGGACTAGGACTTGTCCTTGTAGCTGTAGCGGAGCTTGCCGGCGGCCAGCTCCTCGAGCGCGATCGTCAGGTAGTTGCCCGACCGCGTCTCGACCATGGGCGGCGTGAACTCCTCGTAGCTGCCCTCGCCGAGCGCGCGGTAGTAGCTGTTGAGCTGCCGCGCCCGCTTCGCGGCGACGATCACCGCGGCGTAGTGCGAATCGGTGTGCTCGAGCAGGGTGTCGACTCTAGGCTTGATCATCAGCGGGGTCGAGTGTAGTTGAAAGCTCCGAGCGCACGATCCGCACGAGCTCCTCGGTCGCCCGGTCGAGATCGTCGTTGACGATCACGTGCTTGAACTCCTGCTGGGCCTCGAGCTCCTGCTTGGCGGTCTCCAGCCGCCGCGCGATCGCCTCCTCGGAGTCCGTGCCGCGGCCGGCGAGCCGCTCGCGCAGGACCTTCGGGTCGGGCGGCGCGATGAAGATCAGCACGGCCTCGTCGCCCATCACGGCGCGCACCTGGCGGGCGCCCTGCACCTCGATCTCGAGCACGAGCGAGCGGCCCGAGCGTAGGGTGCGCTCGACCTCGGAGCGCAGCGTCCCGTAGCGGTTGCCGCTGAACGTCGCGTGCTCGAGGAAGTCCCCGGCCTCCGCGCGGCGCGCGAACTCCTCGGGCGTGAGGAAGTGGTAGTCGCGCCCGTCGACCTCGCCCGCCCGCGGCTTGCGGGTGGTGGCCGACACGGAGAGCTCGAGCTCGGGGATCTGCTCACGCAGGCGCGAGATCAGGGTGCCCTTGCCGACGCCCGACGGGCCGGTGATGACGAACACGCGCGACTTCACGCCGACCATCCAACCCCGCGGGACGCGGGTCTGCTCCCCTGCGGCCTCCAACGTGCCCGCGGCGCTAGCGCCTGCGCAGCAGCTCGACGAGCTCGGCGCGCTGGCGCTCGGAGAGCCCGCCGATCGTCTTGGACGGGGAGATCCGGCACTGGGCGAGCACCTTGTTGGCCTTGACGCGCCCGTACTTCGGGACCGCGAGGAGCATGTCGAACGCCTTCGCGGACTCGACCCACTCCGGCGGGTCCAGCAGAAGCTGCTCGACCTTGACCTTGCCGGCCTTCAGGTCCCGCTTGAGCTGGGCGCGCTTGCTGCGGATCTCGTTGGCCCTGCGAAGAGCCCGCATCCGCTGCTCGTGAGTTCTCTCGGGAACGGCGGTTGGGGTCTCGGTGGAGGGGGCCACGGCGCGGCGAATATAGCGCGCAGGTTCTGGTGTGCAAGGGGGTTCCCAGGGTTTTCAACGAAATTCGATTCGACCTCTACTTGAGGTCAAGGGATCGGGCGGGTTCGGACAGCGCTTCGAGCTCCGCGCGGACCCGCTCTCCGGCGAGCGGATCGCGGAAGTTCGCGGTGCCGACGGCGACCGCCGTGGCCCCGCAGCGCAGGAAGTCAAGGGCGTCTGCACCGCTCTCGATCCCCCCCATGCCAATGATCGGCAGCGACACGGCGGCGCGCACGCGGCGCACCTGGTCGAGGGCGACCGGCTTGACCGCCGCGCCGGAGAGCCCGCCGCTGCCAGCGCCCAGCCAGGGCTCGCCCGTGCGGGGGTCGAGCGCGGTCGCGCGCAGCGTGTTGATCAGCGAGACGGCGTCCGCGCCGCCCTCCTCGGCGGCGCGCGCGACGGGCGCGGGGTCGGCGACGTTGGGCGTGAGCTTCACGATCAGCGGCTTGTCGGTGAGCGGGCGCAGCGCCTCGCAGAGCGCCCGCGTCTCGGCGGGCTCGGCGCCGACGATGAGCCCGGACTTGACGTTCGGGCAGGACACGTTCAGCTCGAGCGCCGCGACCTCCTCGCGCTCGCTGACCGCGCCCACGAGCCGCGCGAAGTCGTCGCGGGACGTCGCCATCACCGAGACGATCAGCGGCACCGGCAGCTCGGCCAGCTGCGGCAGGTCGTGCGCGAGGAAGCCCTCGAGCCCCTTGTTCGGCAGGCCGATCGAGTTGATCATCCCGCTGGGCGTCTCCCACAGGCGCGGCGGCGGGTTGCCGGCGCGGGGCTCGAGGGTGATCGTCTTCGAGACGAACGCGGCGAAGGGGAAGCGCTCGAGCAGCGCGTCCCCGAAGACCTGCCGGGCGGCGATCGCGTCAAACGTGCCCGAGCCGTTCAGGACCGGGTGCTCGAGCTCCAGCGAGCCGATCCGCACGCTCACCGGTGCCCCGCCCCCTCGACGATCGCGGTGGCGATCCGGTCGCCGCGCACCACGGGGCCCTCGACGCAGAGGCGCATGTACCCGCCGTCGGCGAGCGGCACGGCGCAACCGAAACAGGCTCCGTACCCGCAGGCCATCGGCGTCTCGAGCGCGAGCTCGACCGGCGCCCCGCGTTCCGCGCAGAGCGCGCGCACGGCCTCCAGCATCCCGGGCGGGCCGCAGGCGTAGACGGCGGCCGTGTGCGCGTCCGGGCCCTTGAGCGCCACCGCCAGCAGGTCGGTGACGTAGCCCTGGTGCCCTGCGTGGCCGTCCTCGCTGGCGAGGCCGACCTCCTGGCAGCGGAAGAGCTCGAGGCCGCCGGAGTGCTCGCGGTCGCGGAAGCCGAGCAGCGTGCGCGTCGGGAACGCGCGCCTGGCCAGTTCGCGGCGCAGCATCGCGAGCGGCGCGATGCCCACGCCGCCGCCGACGAGGATCGCGCCCGCGGCGTCGGGGTTGAGCTCGCGCGGCGGCGAGAAGGGCACGCCGAGGGGCCCGGTGACGCGCAGGCGCGCGCCACGCTCGAGCCCTGCGAGCACGCTGGTCCCGGGCCCGACGGCGTCGATCAGGAAGTCCAGGCGCACACCGCGGTCGGCGCGCTCGGCGTCGGCTACCGAGAAGGCCCGGGGCAGGAACGGGCGCCCCCCGTGCGTGCCCCAGCCGTCCGCGGAGAGCATGTAGAACTGCCCGGGCTTGGGATCCGGGCCCTCGGCGTCCAGCGCCGAGACGATCACGTAGCCGCCCGTGGCGCGGCGGTCGGTGACCTCGCAGTCGCGCGCCCCGAGCGGGGCCTGGACCCGGTCGCTCAAGGCTGCTGCTCCAGCGCCTCGACCGCGGGCTCGCCCGAGGCGCGCGCGTGGAGCTCCTGCAGGCTGCGCGGGTCGGGCGCGGCGGAGCGGGTCGCGAAGATCGCGCGCGCCGCGGCGGAGGCGCCGGTCATCGTCGTCACGCAGGGGATCCCGTGCCGGACCGCGGCGGTGCGGATCTCGTACCCGTCGGAGCGGGCGCCGCTCCCGGTCGGCGTGTTGATCACCATGTCGACCTCGCCCGCGCTGATCAGGTCGACGACGTGCGGCGAGCCCTCGCTGATCTTGTTGATGCGGCGCACCGGGATCCCCATCCGCGAGATCGCCTGCGCCGTGCCGCCGGTCGCGAGCACGCGGAAGCCCATGTCGTGGAAGCGCGCGGCGAGCTGGGTCGCGGCCGCCTTGTCGGTGTCGGTCACGCTGATGAACACCGAGCCCTCGCTGGGCAGCGCCGAGCCGGCCGCCGTCTGCGACTTGCCGAACGCGGTCGGGAAGTCGCGCGCGATCCCCATCACCTCGCCGGTGGACTTCATCTCCGGGCCGAGCACGGCGTCCGCGCCCGCGAACCGCGCGAACGGCATCACCGCCTCCTTCACCGAGACGTGCCCGGTCGGCATGTCCGGGACGTCCTGGTCGGCGAGGCGCTCGCCGAGCATGAGCCGGCAGGCGATCTTCGCGAGCGGCGCGCCGATCGCCTTGGAGACGAAGGGGATCGTCCGCGAGGCGCGCGGGTTCGCCTCGATCACGTACAGCTTGCCGCCGGCCACCGCGTACTGGATGTTGATCAGGCCGACCACGCCGAGCTCGAGCGCGATCGCGCGGGTCGTCTCGCGAATCTGGTCGAGCATCTCCTCCCCGAGGCTCATCGGCGGGAGGACGCAGGCCGAGTCGCCCGAGTGGACGCCGGCCTCCTCGACGTGCTGCATGATCCCCGGCACGACCACGTCGGTGCCGTCCGCGAGGGCGTCGACGTCGACCTCGATCGCGTCCTCGAGGAACCGGTCCAAGAGCAGCGGGTGCTCCGGGTCGGCCTTGACGTTCGCGCGCAGGTACGCGTCGAGCTGCTCGGGCGAGTAGCAGATCTCCATCGCCCGCCCGCCGAGCACGTACGACGGGCGTACCAGCAGCGGGAAGCCGACCTCGCGGCCGACCCGCATCGCCTCCTCGGCCGAGAGCGCGGTCCCGTACGGCGGGTGCTCGACGCCCAGGCGCCGCAACAGCTCGCCGAAGCGGCCGCGGTCCTCGGCGAGGTCGATCGCGTCGACCGGGGTGCCCAGGAGCCGCACGCCCGCGGCCTCGAGCGCGCGCGCCAGGCGCAGCGGGGTCTGCCCGCCGAACTGGACGATCACGCCCTCGGGCTGCTCGACCTCGACCACGGCGAGCACGTCCTCGACGGTAAGCGGCTCGAAGTAGAGGCGGTCCGAGGTGTCGTAGTCGGTCGAGACCGTCTCGGGGTTGCAGTTGACCATGACCGCGTCGCGGCCGAGCTCGCGCACGGTCATCGCGGCGTGCACGCAGCAGTAGTCGAACTCGATCCCCTGCCCGATCCGGTTCGGGCCGGAGCCCAGGATGATCACCGACGGCCGCTCGCCGCGGCGGACCTCGCCCTGAAGCGGCGTCGGCGGGCGCTCGTGCGAGGAGTAGTAGTACGGCGTGCGCGCCTCGAACTCGGCGGCGCAGGTGTCGACCGCCTTGAAGGTGCGCTGCAGGCCCTCGGTGCCGTCGCCCTCGAGCGCGAGCAGGCGCAGCTCGCGCAGGAACCACGGGTCGATCGCGGTGCGCCGGTGCAGCTCGTCGACGCCGGCGCCGCGGCGGAAGGCCTCCAGGATCAGGTCGAAGCGCTCCGGCGAGCCCTGCTCGAGCCGCCCGAGCAGCTCCTCGTCGTCGTCGGGGATCGCCGGCGAGGAGTCGAGCTCGCGCGAGCGCATCGCCTTGGCGAACGACTCGCGGAACGTGCGCCCGATCGCCATCGCCTCCCCCACCGACTTCATGTGCGTGGTCAGGCTGCCCTCGGCGCCGGGGAACTTCTCGAACGCGAAGCGCGGGACCTTCGTGACGACGTAGTCGATCGTCGGCTCGAACGCCGCCGGCGTGGCGCGCGTGATGTCGTTGGGGATCTCCTCGAGCGTGTAGCCGACGGCGAGCTTGGCGGCGATCTTCGCGATCGGGAAGCCGGTCGCCTTCGAGGCGAGCGCCGACGAGCGCGAGACCCGCGGGTTCATCTCGATCACCACGATCTCGCCCGTCTTCGGGTTGACCGCGAACTGCACGTTGGAGCCGCCGGTCTCGACGCCGACCGCGCGGATCACGCGGATCGCCTGGTCGCGGAGCTCCTGGTAGAGGCCGTCGGTGAGCGTCTGCGCGGGCGCCACGGTCACCGAGTCGCCGGTGTGCACGCCCATCGGGTCGACGTTCTCGATCGAGCAGATGATCACGACGTTGTCGTTCGCGTCGCGCATCACCTCGAGCTCGAACTCGCCCCAGCCCAGCACGGACTCCTCGACCAGGACCTGGTTGATCGGGCTCGCGGCCAGGCCCTCGGAGACCACCTGGAGCAGCTCCTCCTTGGTGTTGCCCACGCCGCCGCCGTGGCCGCCCAGCGTGAACGCCGGGCGCACGATCGCGGGCAGCGTGATCGTGCCGTTGGCGAGCCCCTGCTCGACCTCCTGGACCGAGGTGACGATCGTCGACCACGGGACGCGCAGCCCGGCGCCCTCCATCGTCTCCCGGAACGCCTCGCGGTCCTCGGCGCGGTGGATCGCGTCGTAGTTGGCGCCGATCAGCTCGACGCCGAAGCGCTCCAGGGTGCCGTCGTCGGCGAGCGCCTTCGCCAGGTTGAGGGCGGTCTGCCCGCCCAGCGTCGGCAGCAGGGCGTCGGGGCGCTCGCGCTCGATGATCGCCGCCACGGACTCCGGCGTGAGCGGCTCGACGTAGGTGCGGTGGGCGAACTCCGGGTCGGTCATGATCGTCGCCGGGTTCGAGTTGACGAGCACGACCTCGTAGCCCTCCTCGATCAGGACCTTGCAGGCCTGCACGCCCGAGTAGTCGAACTCGGCGGCCTGGCCGATCACGATCGGGCCCGAGCCGATCAGCAGGATCCGGTGGATGTCGGTGCGCTTGGGCATCGGTTCAGCTCGCCTCCTCCGCGAGCCGCAGGAACTCGTCGAACAGGTGCCGCGCGTCGTGCGGGCCCGGGCCGGCCTCGGGGTGGTACTGGAACGTGCGGCCGGGCACGTCGCGCAGGCGCAGGCCCTCCACGGTGCGGTCGTACAGGTTCACGTGGGTGAGCTCGGCCGCGCCGAAGTCGGTCTCCCAGCGCACCGGCTCGTCGGACTCGACGCGCTCGCCGCCGTCCGGCGGGCGCACCGCGAAGCCGTGGTTCTGCGAGGTGATGTCGATGCGCCCGCTCTCCAGGTCCTTGACCGGGTGGTTGGCGCCGCGGTGGCCGAAGGGCAGCTTGAAGGTGTCCAGGCCGACCGCCCTGCAGAGCAGCTGGTGGCCCAGGCAGATGCCGATCACGGGCTTGCGCCCGACCAGCTCGCGAACGGTGCCCACGATGTAGTCGAGCGCCGCCGGGTCGCCGGGCCCGCACGCCAAGAAGACGAGGTCGGGGTCGCGCGCGAGCACCTCGTCGGCCGAGGACGTGCAGGGCAGCAGCGTGAGGTGCGCGTCGCGGGCGCGGAACTGCTCGATGATCGAGCGCTTGATGCCGGTGTCGAGCGCGACGATGCGCGGCCCCTGCCCGGGGAGCTCGAGCGGCTCGCTCAGGGTCACCTTGCTGGCGAGGTCGGCCCCGGTCATCGCCGGTTCCGCGGCGATCCGCTCGCGCGCCTGCGCCTCGCTGACCGTCTCGGCGAAGACGCCGCCCCGCATCGCGCCCTTGTCGCGGATGTGGCGCACGAGGGCGCGCGTGTCGACGCCGGTGATCGCCATCACGCCACCTTCGCGCAGCCAGTCGAGCCAGCCGCCCTCCGCGGCCGCGGCGTCGGTCGAGTTGCGCGCGTCGCGCATGATCGCGGCCCGGGCGTGGATGCGGTCGGACTCCATGGCCGCCTCGGCGACGCCGTAGTTGCCGATCATCGGGTAGGTGAAGGTGATGATCTGGCCCGAGTACGAGGGGTCGCTCATCGCCTCCTGGTAGCCGGTCATCGCCGTGTTGAAGACGACCTCCCCGGTGACCGCGTCGGTGCCCTGCTCGGGGCCCGCTCCGCAGAGCTCGCCCTCCAGGCGCGTCCCGTCCTCGAGCAGCACGTAGCCCCTCATGCGGCGCCCCCGTTCGAGGCCGGGTTGGGCGCGTACTCGAGGATCAGGCGCTGGACGGCCTTGAACTCGTCCGTGCCGGCGCGCCCGAGCAGCTCGAACAGCGCCGTCTCGACGCTGGTGGGGACCGCGCCGGCGCGCTCGGTCCGGCGCAGGCCGATCGCCTCGTTCTCCGCGCTGCGCGAGGCGACCGCGTCGGCGGCGACGTGAACGGCGACGCCGCGCTCGAGCAGCTCAAGGGCGGTCTGGGCGACGCAGACGTGCGCCTCGATCCCGCAGAGCAGGACCTGGTCGCGGCCCGCGAGGTCGAACCCGGGCGCGCCGGCCGCGGAGAACTCGACCTTCTCGAGCGGCTCCACCCCGTCGGGCAGCGCGGCCGCGACCGCGGGGTCGGTGCGCCCCAGGCCCTTCGGGTACTGCTCGGTGACGATCACGGGCACGCCCAGCGCCGCCGCGCCCCGCGCCAGCGTCGCCGCGGCGCGCACGACGAGCCCGTAGCGGGGCACGGCCTTGGCGAAGGCCTCCTGCACGTCCACGATCACGAGCGCCGCCCGCTCGCGCTCCAGCCTGGCCGCGCTCACTGGGCGACCCCCATCGCGAAGCTGCGCTGCCGGTA
Source organism: bacterium (assembly GCA_002919115.1). Lineage (GTDB taxonomy): Bacteria > Actinomycetota > Thermoleophilia > Solirubrobacterales > 70-9 > RSA11. The sequence goes on along the minus strand of PKER01000036.1, from coordinate 3,996 downwards.
GGCGACCTCGCCGCCGGCGATCGTGACCAGCACCCGGCCGGTGAGCTCGCGCCCGGCGGCGAACGAGTTCACCGAGCGGCTCTCCCAGCCGTCGGCGCCCGCCTCCCAGGTGCGCTCGAGGTCGAGCAGGGTCAGGTTCGCCTCGCTGCCGGGCTTGAGCGCCGGGGGCTCGAAGCCGAAGGCCGCAGCGCCCGCGCCGAGGCGCTCGACGATCAGCTCGAGCGGCAGGACGCCGGGCAGCACCAGGTCGGTGTAGAGCACGGCGAAGGCGGTCTCCAGGCCGGTGACGCCCATCGCCGCCTGCTCGAAGGGCACCTCCTTCTCCTGGCGAGTGTGCGGGGCGTGGTCGGTGGCGATGCAGTCGATCACGCCCGAGCGCAGCCCCTCGATCAGCGCCTGGCGGTCGGCCTCGGTGCGCAGCGGCGGGTTCATCTTGAACCGGGCGTCGAGGCTGCGGACGGCCTCGTCGGTGAGCGTGAGGTGGTGGGGCGTCGCCTCGCAGGTGATCCGCACTCCCGCCTCCTTGGCGCGCGCCACCGCCTCCACCGACTCGGCGGCCGAGAGGTGCTGCACGTGGATGCGCGCCTGCTCGTACCCGGCGAGCGCGGCGTCGCGCAGGATCATCACCGTCTCCGAGACCGACGGGATCCCCGCCATGCCGACCGCGGCCGAGACCTCGCCCTCGTGCATGACGCCGCTGCCCGAGAGCTCGGGGTCCTCCTCGTGGAGCGCGATCTGCAGCCCGGCGATCGCCTGGTACTGGAGCGCCCTGCGCATCACGCGTGCGCTGCGGATCGGCAGGCCGTCGTCGGAGAAGCCCACGGCGCCGGCCGCGGCGAGCTCGGTCATGTCCGTGAGCTCCTCGCCGCGCATCCCGCGGGTGACCGTGGCGACGAAGCCGACCGGGACGGAGGCGTCGAGGCGGGCGCGCTCGCGCAGCGAGTCGATCGCGCCCGGGGTGTCCACGGGCGGGTTCGTGTTCGCCATCGCGATGATCCCGCAGTAACCGCCCGCCGCCGCGGCGCGGGTGCCGGTCTCGATGTCCTCCTTGTCCTCGCGGCCCGGGACGCGCAGGTGCACGTGCGGGTCGAAGAAGGCGGGCACGGCGACGAGGCCCTCGGCCTCGATCACCTCCGCCCCCTCGAGCTCGGCGGAGCCCGGCGCGGCGAGCTCGGCGATCTCGCCCTCGCGCACGACGATGTCGTGCGGCGCGTCGATGCCGGCGCGCGGGTCGAGCACGCGCGCGCCGCGCACGATCACGGGCTCCGGCGCGGAGCCGGAGGCGCGCCAGTCGAGGCTCGCGATGCGCCTCACGCCGGCTCTCCGATCGGTTGCGAGACCGCGGCCTCGGCCGCCCCCTGCTCGCGCGCGCCCCGCGGGCGCTCGCCGCCGGCGAGCAGCTCGTAGAGGATCGCCATGCGCACGAACAGCCCGTTGCGGACCTGCTGGGTGATCAGCGAGTTGGGGTGCTCGATCACGTCGTCGGAGAGCTCGACGCCGCGGTTCACCGGCCCCGGGTGCATGAGCAGCTGGCGGGCGCCGAGGCGGCGCTCGTTGATCTGGTAGTTGGCGACGTACTCGCGCAGGGACGGCACGAAGCTCTCCGCCATGCGCTCGCGCTGCATGCGCAGGGCGTAGACGACGTCCGCCTCGCCCAGGCCGGACAGGTCGTAGGTGACGGCGCAGCCGAGCGCCTCGGCCGCGGCGCGCGGGATCAGCGGCGGCGGGCCGCAGAGCGTGACGGCGGCGCCCATCTTGGTGAACGCCTGCGCCGTGGAGCGGGCGACGCGGCTGTGCAGCACGTCGCCGACGATCCACACCTGCTTGCCGTCGAGCGCGCCCAGGCGCTCGCGGAGCGTGTAGACGTCGAGCAGCGCCTGGCTGGGGTGCTCGTGCTTGCCGTCCCCGGCGTTCACGACCGCGGCGTCGGTCCACTGCGCGACGAGCTGCGCGGCGCCGGCGTGCGGCGAGCGGATCACGATCGCCTCGGGCTCGTATGCGCTGAGGGTCGCGATCGTGTCGCGCAGCGACTCGCCCTTGTCGACCGACGAGCCCGCGGCCTTCACCGAGACGAGGTCGGCGGAGAGACGCTTGACGGCGAGCTCGAACGAGGACGAGGTGCGCGTGCTCGACTCGTAGAAGAGGGAGACGACCGTGCGGCCCCGCAGGGTCGGGACCTTCTTGATGTCGCGCCGGCCGACCTCGGCGAAGCTGTCGGCCAGCTCCATGATCCGCTCGATCTCGTCGCGGTCCAGGTCGGCGATCGAGAGCAGGTGCCTCATCGCGGTGCCTTCCCCCCGCCGGTGAGGACGGGCTCGGCGGCATCGGCGATCGCGACCTCGTCGACGCCGTCGATCTCCTCGAGGCGGACGAAGACGCGCTCGCCGCGCGCGGTCGGCAGGTTCTTGCCGACGTAGTCGGGCCGGATCGGCAGCTCCCGGTGGCCGCGGTCGGCGAGCACGGCGAGCTGCACGCGCGCCGGGCGGCCGTAGTCGAAGAGCGCGTCGATCGCGGCCCGCACGGTGCGGCCCGTGAACAGGACGTCGTCGACGAGCACGACCGTGCGGTCGTCGGGATCGAAGTCGAGGTGTGAGGCGTGGACCACCGGCGCGGTCGGGCGCTCGCCCAGATCGTCGCGGTAGAAGGAGATGTCGAGGTCGCCGAGGGGGATCTCCGTGCCGGCGAGCTCGGCCACGAGCGCGTGCAGGCGGTTGGCGAGGACCGCTCCGCGCGTGTGAATGCCTACGATCGCGAGCGCCTGCGCGTCGCGGTTGTTCTCCACGATCTCATGCGCGATCCGCACCAGCGTACGGCGCACGTCATCGCGGTCGAGTACGACCTTCTCGTTCAACTCGCTCCTTCCTGGCCTCGCTGGACCGGGTTAAAGGAACCGACGTGTCGAGACTACCAGCGGCCGGGGCGGATGGCGAGCCGCGGTTTCGTCGCGGACATTCGACCGCACGATCAGCGATGATCGGGGCATGGTTGCTGAGCGCCGGATCCCGATGCCGCACCGCCCGGTGCGCGACCCCTCGAAGCTGCGGCCGATCGACCGCGAGGTGAACGACGCGATCGCCCGGCACGCGGCGGCGGGATCGTGGTTCGAAGCGGGCGGCGTGCGGAGCTTCGTGCGCCGCCAGGGCGAGGGCGCCGACGTCGTCCTCCTGCACGGCGTGCCCACCAGCTCGTTCCTGTACCGCAAGGTGATCCCGGTGCTCGCCGACGAGGGCGTGCGCGCCAACGCCTTTGACTTCCCCGGGCTCGGCCTCGCCGAGCGCCCGGAGGGCTTCGACTACTCGTGGTCGGGCCTCGCCCGCTGGACCGGCGAGGCGATCGACGCGCTCGGCATCGACCGCTGCCACCTCGTCGTGCACGACATCGGCGGGCCGATCGGCTTCGAGTGGGCGATCCGCAACCCCGACCGGGTGCTGTCGATCACCGCGCTCAACACGTTCGTCGACGTCGCCGGCTTCCGGCGCCCCTGGCCGATGGCGCCGTTCGCGCGACGCGGGCTGGGCGAGGCGTGGCTGCGGGCGACGCCGCGGTTCTACGTCGCGCGGCTCTTCTACTCGCTGGGGATCGCGCGCCGCGAGCTCGTCCCCCGCTCCGACGTCTACGCGCACGTCGCCTTGCTGCGGATGCACGACCGCGGGCGCGCGTTCCTGCGGATCATGCGCTCGTTCGAGCTCACCGAGGAGAAGGAGCGGTTCCTGCGCGAGGGCCTCGCCGGCCTCGACGTGCACACGCGTGTGGTCTGGGGCGAGCTGGACCCCGTGCTCGGGCGCGAGCGCTACGACGCGGTGCGCGCCGCGCTGCGCGCGGACGACGGGTACCTGCTCCCGGCCAAGCACTTCCTGCAGGAGGACCACCCGGCCGAGGTCGCGCAGGCGATCGCGGACTTGGTGGCCCCGCTCGGCTGACGCGCTCCGCTTTCCCGGCCCAGGGGACGAGGAGAGCCGGTCACGGGGCGGCGTCCGGCGGGGCCGCGCGCTCGCC
>PKER01000237.1 GCA_002919115.1 bacterium | reverse complement strand
CCCGCCGCGGGGTCGCGGTGTCGCTCGGGCACACCGGGGCGGGCCCCGAGGAGGCCAAGCGCGCCGTCGAGGCCGGGGCGCGGGCGGTCACACACATCTTCAACGCGATGCCCCGGCTGCACCACCGCGACCCGGGCTTCGCCGGCTGGGCGCTCGAGGAACCCCGCGTGGCCGTGGGGGTGATCCCCGACGGCGTGCACGTCGCGCCGGTGTTCCTGCGGCTCGTGCGGGCGCTGGCTGGCCCGCGCGTCGTGCTCGTCTCCGATTCGAGCCCCGCCGCCGGAGCGCCGGACGGCGCGTACCGCTTCGGCGGGGTGGAGGTCCGCAGGCGGGGGGAGCGCGTGCTCCGGGACTCCGCCGGCGGCGAGCCCCGGCTCGCCGGGAGCTGCATCGACCTCGCCGAGGGCCTGCGGCGGTGGGTCCGCCACACGGGCGCGCCGCTGCCCGAGGCGTTCAACGCCGCGTCCGTGCGCCCCGGCAGGCTCATCGGGCTCGAGCTGGGCGTGCGCGAGGGGGCGCTCGCCGACCTCGTGGTCTGGAGCGAGGAGCTCGAGGTCCGCCGGGTGATGCGGCGGGGCGCCTGGCTCGACCTCTGATCACCGGCGCCTGGCGGTCGCCCGCGCCGAACCGGCGCGCGGGGCCGCGGCCGGTGGTAGTAGTGCGCACGGGAGTTAGGGATGAGGCTGCGCGCGCGCCATCCGGTTCGTCTTGCGGGGCTCGCCGCGGTCGCGATCGCGGTTGCGCTCGCCGCGGCGGCGCCCGCGAACGCCGCGCCCTCGTTCGAGGCGCGCGGGAGCGTCAAGCAGGTCTACTCCGTGGACGTGCCGCCGCGCGCCAAGGTCGCGCTTCTCGACCGGCGCGGCAAGGTGATCCAGCGCAAGCGGGCGACCCCGGAGGGCGGCGTGCTCTTCCGCCGGGTGAAGCCCGGGCGCGGCTACCGGGTGCGGGTGAAGGGCCAGGGCACGTCCGGGCCGCTGCGCGTGCTGACCGAGCGTCCCGAGCCGCCCGACGAGAGCATCTACAACCAGAGCCTGCCGAGCTCGGGCTACACGTACATCGAGACGCGCGACGGCACCAAGCTCGCCGCCTACGTGCACCCGGCCGAGGACGTCACGAAGGCGTTCGGCATCGAGCTTCCGAGCCTGGGCGGGAAGCGGCCGGTGCTGATCGAGTACGCGGGCTACGGGTACGCCGACCCCGACGGCCCCGAGAGCGGCATCTCGCTGCTCGCCAACCTGATGGGCTTCACGGTCGTCGACGTGAACATGCGCGGCACCGGCTGCTCGGGCGGCGCCTTCGACTTCTTCGAGCCCCTGCAGGCGCTCGACGGCTACGACGTGATCGAGACCGTCGCGCGCCAGCCCTGGGCGGCGAACGGCAAGGTGGGGATGCTCGGCATCTCCTACGGCGGGATCAGCCAGCTCTTCACCGCGGCGACCCGCCCGCCGAGCCTCGCCGCGATCACGCCGCTCTCGGTGATCGAGGGCGTGCAGACGACGCTCTTCCCGGGCGGCATCCTCAACACCGGCTTCGCCCTCGAGTGGGCCAAGGACCGTATCGCCGACGCGAAGCCCGCGGGCCCGGACAGCGGCCAGCCCTGGGCGTGGGAGCGCATCCAGCAGGGCGACCAGATCTGCAAGCGCAACCAGGCGCTGCACGGCCAGGCCGTCGACCTGCTGCGCAAGATCCGCAACAACCGCACCTACAAGCCGAAGATCGCCGACCCGCTCACGCCGGCCAAGTTCGTCGACAAGATCGAGGTGCCGACGTTCCTCGTCTGCCAGTGGACCGACGAGCAGACGGGCGGCTTCTGCCCGAACCTCGCCGACCGCTTCACGGGCACCGACAAGAAGTGGTTCACGTTCACGAACGGCACGCACGTCGACGCGCTCAGCCCGTGGATCTTCAACCGCCTCTACGACTTCCTGAAGATCTACGTGGCCAAACAGGCGCCGCTCACGAGCATGGCCGTGATCCAGGCCGCGGCGCCGATCGTCTACGACGAGGCGATGGGGATCTCCGGGGTGACGCTCCCGCTCGACCAGATCCAGCTTTTACCCACCCTGGAGCTCGCGCGCTCGGCGTTCGAGAAGCTGCCGCAGGTCCGCGTGCTGTTCGAGAACGGCGCAGGGGGCTCGCCGGGCCTGCCCTACCCGCGCTGGGAGGCGACGTTCGACCGCTTCCCGCCCCCGCGCAGGCAGGCGCGCACCTGGTTCTTGCGGAAGGCGGGCAAGCTCGCCGACAGCAAGCCGGCGGGCGCGGCCAAGAGCTCGTTCAAGGCCGCCCCGCACGCGGGCAAGCCGACCAACTTCGAGGGCGACACGGGCGCCGGAAACCTCTGGACGGCCTCGCCCACCTACGACTGGCAGGAGCACCCTGCCGGCACGTCCGCGTCGTGGATAACCGAGCCCCTCGACCGCGACATCGTCGTGATCGGCCGCGGCGCCGTGCATTTGTGGGTGCGCTCCGCGAAGCCCGACGTCGACCTGCAGGCGACGATCAGCGAGGTGCGCCCGGACGGCAAGGACGTCTTCGTGCAGGGCGGCTGGGTGCGCGCCAGCATGCGCAAGCTCGACCGCAAGCAGAGCACCAAGCTCGAGCCCGTGCTCAGCCTCCGCAAGCGCGACGTCAAGCCGATGCCCCGCGGGCGCTTCGCCAAGGTGACGATCCCGCTCTACTACCAGGGCCACGCCTACCGCAAGGGCTCGCGGATCCGCGTGACGATCTCCGGAGCGAACGGCGACCAGCCGGTATGGGCGTTCGCGCGGGCCAAGCCGCGCAAGGGAACGACGAAGGTGACGATCGCCTCGTCCAAGCGCCGTCCCTCGCAGCTCGTCCTGCCGTGGGCGGGCGGCGTGCACGTGCCCGGCGGCCTGCCGCCCTGCCCGGGACTGCGCGGCCAGCCCTGCCGGAACTACGCGGGCTGAAGCGCCACGCCCGCCACACGCCGCCCCGCAGCCCGAGTGAGGCGGATTTGTTAGACATAGCCGTACAAACCCGCCTCACGCCAGGAGGTGAGGCGGATTCGTTCGATATAGCCGAATAGATCCGCCTCACTCGGGTCGGGCGGTCGGCGGGAGTCGCGCGAGCGCCACGAGCTCCGCGCCCTGGCCCCGGGCGAGGAGACCGCGGTGCCGCGCGACCGCTGAACGCGGCGGCGGGGAGAATACGGCTGTGGGGAGCAACGAAACCGTCACGGTCATCTCGCGGCCCGGGGCCGAGCTCCCGCCCGAGTTCGAAGCGGTGCGCGAGCGGGCCGGCCTGGTGGTCGCGAGCGACGCGGCCGGCCTGCGCGCCGCGCTGGAGCGCTCCGAGGTCGCCTTCGTCTGGGACTGGCGCGCGGCACGCTCGCCTTCCGGATGCGGCCCTTCGGGCTCGAAGCCCCCTACGACGTCTACAAGGCGCTCGAGGACTACACCCTCGCCGGGGTCGCCGAGCGCATCGAGTGCCCGATCCTGATCACCGACCCGGACCACGAGCAGTTCTGGCCCGGGCAGGCCCAGCAGCTCTACGACGCCGTCGCCACCCCCGAGGACCGCAAGGCGCTCGTGCGCTTCACCGCCGAGGAGGGCGCGGACTCGCACTGCGAGCCCCGTGCGCTCGGCCTGCGCGACCAGCGGATCTTCGACTGGCTCGACTCGGTCCTGCGCTGAGCGCGCCCTAGGCGGAGAGCGGGAAGAGCCCGAGAAAGCGCCGGACGGCGCGGCGGTCCCCGTCGATCTCGAGCTCGCCCGCGCGTTCGGCCGCGGCGGGCTCGCAGCCGTGCCAGAGCACCGCGGCCAGCGTGCGCGGGCTGGCCGAGATCGTCGCCGCCGGCTCGGGCGGAGAGCCGCGCGAGACGTCGATCTCCCCGCCCGCGACCCGCGCCGTGAACATCTGCCCGTCGAGGCGCAGCGCGAAGGTCGCCTCGAGCCGCGGGTCCGCCTCGGGGTCGAACAGCGTGGCCAGGGCAAGGACCGCCGAGTCCGGACTGAACGCCGCGTCGGGCCGCGGCGGAAGCGAGCTTCCCCAGCGGCCGAGCTCGAGCAGCGCGGGCCGCAGGGCCCGGCCCTTGTCGGTGAGCTCGTAGACGCGCGCGTTGGCGGGCGGTTCGAGCTTGCGCCGCGCCACCACGCCCGCCGCCTCGAGATCGCGCAGGCGCGCGGCGAGCATGTCCGGGCCGACTCCGGGCAGCCCCTTGCGTAGGTCGCTGAAGCGCTTCGGGCCGAGCATGAGCTCGCGCACGACCAGAAGCGCCCAGCGTTCGCCGATCACGTCGAGGGCGCGCGCGATGCCGCAGAGGTCGTTGTAGGTCCTCATGGTTGGAAAATCCAACTAACTGATATACCTATCCAACCCTAATGGAGCCAGTGGAAGGAGAGACCGATGAGCGAGCGCGCCGCCTACCCCCATGGCGTCCCCTGCTGGGTTGATGCCTTGGTCGACGACGTGGACGCCGCAAGGCGCTTCTACGCCGGGGTGTTCGGCTGGGAGTTCGACGGGCCGGCACCGATGAGCGGCAATCCCGACGGGGCCTACTACGTGGCCCGCGTACGGGGGCGCGACGTGGCCGGAGTGGCGTCGCTGCCTCGGGGCAGGCCGCAGGCGGGCCACATGACCCACGTGCGGGTCGACAGCGCCGACGAGGCGGCCCGCAAGGCTGAAGCCGCGGGCGGCCACGTGCTGGCGCCGCCGTTCGACGCCCCGCCAGCAGGGCGCATGGCGGTGATCCAGGATCCCGTCGGGGCCCAGTTCGCGGCGTGGGAGGCGTCCGCGCGCGAGGGCGCCGAGCTCGTCAACGAGCCCGGAGCATGGTCGATGAGCGTGCTCCACACGGCCGACCCTGAGGCCGCCATCCCGTTCTACGCCGAGGTCTTCGGCTGGAACGCGGAGCCGGCGGGGGATGACGCCTGGCTGCTGCGGCTGCCCGGGTACGTGGGCGGCGAGCCCGAGCAGCCTGTTCCCCGTGACGTCGTCGCGCTGATCGAGCGGGATTCGCAGGCGGCGCGCGGCTCTTGGCTCACCGACTTCTGGATCGCGGACCTCGACGCCGCCGCGCGTGCGATCCCGCAGCTTGGCGGCCGCGTGATCGAACCGCCCGCGCCCATCCCGGGCCTGCCGTTCAAGGCCGCGCTGGTCGCCGATCCGGCGGGCGCGACGTTCTCGCTGAGCCAGCTGCTGCGCGGGCAGGCGGGAGCCGAGGGCGACGCCTAGCGGCGTCGGGCTGGGTGGACGCGCATCACGCCCGGCGCGTACCGCCGGCGCTTTCGCGTGCCGGAGGTACGCGCCGCGGCGTAAGCGTCAGCTGCGGTCGTTCTCCTCGAGGCGCCGCACGAAGCGCCAGGCGGCGGGCACCGTGACGCTGCCGATCGCCGCCTTGATCAGGCCGCCGACGATGAAGATCGTGAAGCCGTTGTGGATCGCCTCGCTCCAGGTGAGCTCGGTGAACGCGTGCAGCCACGGCACGCCGATCCCGAAGATCGCGAGCTGGGCGAGGGCGAACCCGGCGAAGGCCATCAGCGGGTTGCGGTCGAAGCCGCGCTCCGCGAACCAGCCCATGAGGCCCGCGGCGAAGATGAAGCCGACGATGTAGCCGCCGGTCGCGCCGAAGATCACCTCGGTGCCGCTGCCGCCGTCCGAGTAGATCGGCAGGAACAGGCCCAGGCACAGGTACAGAAGCTGGGAGAGCATGCCGCGCCTCGCGCCGAGCGCCGCGCCCGCCATGACCACGGCGAGGGTCTGGCCGGTGATCGGCACGGGGGAGGGCGGCACGTGGATCGAGATCTGGGCGCCCAGCGCGGTGAGCCCCGCGCCGGCGCAGACCAGCAGGGCGTCGCGCACGCGCGCGCCCGGGATCACGTCGGCGAGGACGAGACGTGGTGCAGCGACTGTCGAGTTCATGCGCGGCAAGCTATTCGATCCGCGCGCCCGGCGCCGCGCATTCCCCCCGGTCGGCGGGGGCTCCGACCAGACGACCCGCCGGCCCCGCAAACGCGCTTCCGCCCGGCTCGGGCCGCCGTGCCCGGCGGGTTGAAGTTCGGCCCCTCCGTGCGGCGGCTACGCCCTTCCCGGCGATCGTGGATCCGCTTCGATTTCCGAAGCGCTGGCGCTAGCATCGAGTCATGGCCGTCAGATCCAAAGCGGCCGCGATGGACGAGCACACCTTCGAGGCCTGCGGGCGCGCCGACGCCGCGCTGGCTCGCGCCTTCAAGTTCCTCGGCAAGCCCTGGAACGCGGTCGTGCTGGGCACGCTCAGCAACGGGCCGGCCGGCTTCCGCGAGATCGCGCGCGCGATCGACGGCATCTCCGACTCGATGCTCTCCGACCGGCTCTCGGTGCTGGGCGAGGCCGGCCTGATCGAGCGCACAGTGGATCCCGGACCGCCCGTGTCCGTCCGCTATGAGCTCACCGAGCGCGGCCGGGCGCTGCTTCCGGCGCTGGCCGAGATCGCCCGCTGGGCGGAGCGGCACCTGCCCGAGCGCGCGGACTGCTGACGCACGGGCGGCGGGCGGCCTAAAGCGAGCCGAAACCGGGGCGGCCGCATGGGCCGCCCCGGCTGCCAAGCGATCAGCGACGCTTCTTGGCCCGTGCCCGGGGGAACACGCCGGTCTGGGTGAAGTTCGACTTGTCCGCGCAGCGGTTCTTCGCCTTCGCAGCGATAGTCCCGTCGTTCGCGCAGTCGCGCCGGTTGCCCAACGCGCGGTTGCGCCTGAGCACGGTGTCGCTGCCGGCGTTGTAGATGCCGTTGGTCTTGTTCTTCGTGGCGACGTTGGCGATCAGCTTGTTGCCCGCGTAGGGGTTGATGTAGATGCCGGTCCGGTGGTTGCCACGAGCCACGTTGCCCTCAAGGCGGTTCGAGCCGCCTTCGACGAGGATGCCGACTCCCCCGTTGCCCAGCGCCCGATTGCCGCGGACGAGGTTGCCGTCGCCGTAGATGATGAAGGCATCCTCGCGCTCATAGCCGACGTCGCGCACGACGTTGCCGATGATCCGCCCCCGATAGACGGCCAACTCCATCCCGCTGCCCGGGGACCCGACGACTAGGTTGTCGCGAACCAGCGCGCGCCCAGTGCCCGTGATGAGCACGTACATCCCTCGCGCGTCGTCGTACTGGTCGCGGATCGCGTTCCCCTTGATCACCGTCTTGCCGCAGGCGATCGAGCAGTGGGCCATGATGCCGTGGTCGGAGTTGCCGCCGAAGCGGTTGTTGATCACCTTGGGGTGATTGCCGTCAACGTACGCGCCGCTGCCGTGGCAGCCGCTCATGCGGTTCCCCTGGACCCGGACGAGATCGCCGCTCACGTCGATGCAGTCGTACTCGGCGCTTCGCCCCTTGTTCTTGATGATGCGCGCGCGGTCGCCGAGGACCTCGATCAGGTCGTCGCCGGTCTGCGCGACGGTGTTGCCGCGCACGAGCGCGTTGTTGCCGCTGATATGGACCGCCGCGTCGTCCTCACAGCCGCGCACGACGTTCCCCCGGACCACGGCGTCGTCACCGTGGATCCCGATGCGCCGTTGTCTGACTGACTGACCCTCGAGTTGACCACCCTGGCGCGGTTCCCGGAGATCACGACCGCCTCGGAGCCGCACGCCACGAGCCGGGTGCGGCGCAGCTCGGATCGATCGCCCGAGAAATAGGCGCAGGCGGTCCCGGCGGTGCCGGAGATGAGCGTCCGCGCAATCACGCAGCGGTTGCTGGAACCGCAGTCCACGCCATAGCCGCTGCGAAGCTCCAGGTTCGCGAGCCGCACGCGGTTGGCGTTGATCGCAAACTGGTAGCCGTTGCCGGTGCCTTCGATGTAGCCGTCGACGACGACGCCCTTCCTCGCGCCTTTGATCACGAGGCGCGGGGTGCTCACGGTGACGTGCTCGAAGTTGCGCCTCTTCGAGATCGCGATCCTGTCACCCGGGTTCGCCGCGTCGACGGCGGCCTGGATCGTCGGGTACTTCTGCGGGACCTTGCGGACCGCGTCGGCGGCGCTCGAGCTCACGACGAGCAGCGCGAGGGCGCTTGCGCAGATCCCGAGCGCGGCGCGCTTTGCGCCACGCGAGCTGGATTGAGACAAGCTGATCGCCCCCCTGGGGTCCTAGATGGGTTGCGGCGACCCTATCGCAGGTCCCAGCGCCTGGCCACCCATTTCGCTTGCGCTCGCGCTCGCGAATGTGCTTAGAATGACGCCGAATTGCGGAATAGCTTTTTCGTTATACAGAATCGATCGATTGGCTCGAGGGAAAGGAGCGGCGCATGTCCACCACTACTGGGATTCAGATCACCGATCGGTCGGTGCCCGGGGCCGACCAGGTACTGACCAACGACGCGCTCGACTTCGTCGCCCTCCTGCACGAGCGCTTCGAGGAGCGCCGCCAGCAGCTGATCGCCGCCCGCGCTGAGCGCGCCGCCCGCATCGCCGCGGGCGAGCTGCCTACGTTCCGCGAGGACACGGCGCACATCCGCGAGGGGGACTGGCGGGTCCCGCCGGCGCCGCCGGGGCTCGTCGACCGCCGCGTCGAGATCACCGGCCCCGTGGAGCGCAAGATGATGATCAACGCGCTCAACTCCGGGGCGCGGGTGTTCATGGCGGACTTCGAGGACGCGCTCACCCCGAGCTGGCCGAACATCGTCCAGGGCCAGGCGAACGTGATGGACGCCGTGCGGCGCGAGATCTCGTTCAGCACCCCGGACAAGGAGTACGTGCTGAACGACGAGATCGCCACCCTCGTCGTCCGCCCGCGCGGCTGGCACCTGATGGAGGAGCACGCGCGCGTCGGCGGCGACCCGGTGGCGGGCGCCCTCTTCGACTTCGGGCTCTTCTTCTTCCACAACGCGGCCGCCGCCGTGGAGCGCGGCTTCGGGCCCTACCTGTACCTGCCGAAGCTCGAGAGCAGCGAGGAGGCCGAGCTCTGGCACGAGGTCTTCAGCACGGCCGAGGACGAGCTCGGGTTCGACCGCGGCACGGTGCGCGCCACCGTGCTCATCGAGACGATCCTCGCGGCCTTCGAGATGGAGGAGATCCTCTACCGGCTCGGCGAGCACGCGACCGGGCTGAACGCGGGCCGCTGGGACTACATCTTCAGCGTCATCAAGAAGTTCCCCGACCGGCCGGAGTTCGTGCTGCCCGACCGCGGCCAGGTGACGATGACGGTGCCGTTCATGCGCGCCTACACGGAGCTTCTGGTGCGCACCTGCCACAAGCGCGGCGCGCACGCGATCGGCGGCATGGCCGCCTTCATCCCGAGCCGCCGCGATCCAGCCGTCAACCAGCGCGCGATCGCGCAGGTGCGCGCCGACAAGGAGCGCGAGGCGGGCGACGGCTTCGACGGGAGCTGGGTCGCGCACCCCGACCTCGTCCCGCCGGTGCTCGAGGTGTTCGACCGGGTCCTCGGCGACCGCCCGAACCAGCTCGAGCGCACCCGCGAGGACGTGAACATCGACGCCAAGCAGCTCCTCGACGTCGCCGTGCCCGACGGGAAGATCACCGAGGCTGGCCTGCGCAACAACATCGCCGTCGGCGTCCGCTACCTGACCTCGTGGCTGGGCGGCAACGGGGCCGCCGCGATCTTCAACCTCATGGAGGACGCGGCGACGGCCGAGATCTCCCGCTCGCAGGTCTGGCAGTGGATCCGCCACAAGGCGAAGCTCGACGACGGCCGCGAGGTCACGAAGGAGCTCGCGCGGCAGATCATGGACGAGGAGGTCGACCGCTTCCGCCAGGAGCTCAACGGCGACGCCGCGGTCAACCAGCTGATCGACACCGCGGCCGAGCTCTTCGCCGAGGTGGCGCTCGGGGACGAGCTTGTGGAGTTCCTCACGATCCCGGCGTCGAAGCGCCTCGGCTAGGCCCGCCAGCCTGCATTGCGGAATCGGTGTCCCGCAATGAGTAATATCCGCCCGTGGCAGCGCGGCGCGACAGCGTCCAGTCGGTTGAACGCGCCCTCGATTTGCTTGAGGAGCTTGCGAGCGGCGAGGCGCTTGGCGTTTCTGAGCTCGCCGGCCGGACCGGCCTGGTCCCAAGCACCGCGCACCGTCTGCTCGCGACGCTGGCGCGGAGAGGATATGTCACCCAGCGCCGCGACTCGAACCGCTACGCGATCGGCCTCCGGGTGCTCGAGCTCGCGAGCGGGCTCGAGGACGCGCTCGCGCACCTGCGCCGCGTCGCCCGCCCCGAGCTGGAGAGCGTCCAGCGGGCGACGGGCGAGACCACGAACCTCGTCGTGCTCGACGGCGAGCGCGCGGTTTACGTCGATCAGGTTCAGGGCAGCCGCAGCGTGCGCATGTTCACCATCGTGGGGGCTGCGGCACTGGCCCACACGACGGCGGCCGGGAAGGCGATCCTCGCCTTCGGCCCTCCGGAGGATGTGGAGGGCCTCTACGGCAGGCGCGACGGGCTCGAGCGGCTCACGCCGCGGACGCTGACGACGGTCGAGGCGTTCATCGAGGACCTGGAGCGGACGAAGCGTCGTGGCTACGCGATCGACAACGAGGAGCACGAGGAGGGCGTCTCCTGCATCGCTGCGCCCGTGCTCGGGCCCGACGGCCTCCCACGCGCGGCGATCAGCATCTCCGCGCCGACCCCGCGCATCATCAACGCCGACACCGGTGAGCTCGGGGCGCTGCTTCGCGAGCACGCCGACCGCATCTCCGCCGCGCTGGGCGCCCAAGAGCTGGATGGCGTCGGCGCCAGAGTCCGGCGATAGCGAAGGGGGGCCGGCGTGGCGGTAGCCGAACTGCTCGCCGAGATCGACCGCCGCCGGCCCGGTGCCCAGGTCCTGACCGAGCCCGCGCAGCTCGCGCCGTACGAGTCGGACGCGCTGACCGCCTTCCGCGCGCGCCCCGAGGCGGTGGTGCTGGCACGCGACCGCGACGACGTGATCGAGCTCGTGCGCCTGTGCCACGCCCTGGACGTCCCGTTCGTCGCCCGCGGCAGCGGCACCAGCCTCTCGGGCGGCTCGCTGCCGATCGACGGCGGGATCGTGATCGCCCTGAACCAGCTGAACCGGGTGCTGCGGATCGACCCCGACGAGCGCATCGCGGTCGTCCAGCCGGGCACGATCAACGCGCACGTCAGCGCGGCCGCGGCCGAGCACGGGCTCTTCTACGCCCCGGACCCGTCCAGCCAGCAGATCTGCACGATCGGCGGGAACATCGCGTTCAACTCCGGCGGCGCGCACTGCCTGAAGCACGGCATGACGTCGAACCACGTGCTGGGCGCCGAGGTCGTGCTCACCGACGGCACCGTCGTGCGGCTGGGCAGCGGCGGCCTGGAGAACACCGGCCCGGACTGGCTGGGGCTGTTCGTGGGCTCGGAGGGGCTCTTCGGGATCGCCACCGAGGTGACGCTCCGGCTGATGCCCATGCCCGAGTCGATCAGCACGCTGCTCGCGGCGTTCCCGAGCCTCGAGGCGGCGGGCGACGCGGTCGCGGCCATCCTCTCGGCGGGGATCCTGCCCGTCGCCATCGAGATCATGGACGCGCTCGCGATCCAGGCGGCGGAGTCGGCGGTCCACCCCGGCTACCCGCAGGCCGACGCGCTGCTGATCGTCGAGCTCGACGGCGAGCGCGACGTGGTCGCGGCCGACTTCGAGCGCACCCAGCGCGTGATCCGGGAGGCGGGCGCGACCGAGATCCGGGCGACCGAGGACCCCGACGAGCGGGCGACGATCTGGAAGGGCCGCAAGAGCGCCTTCTCCGCGGTGGGCTGGCTCTCGCCCGACTACCTCGTGCAGGACGGGTGCGTGCCCCGCACACGCCTCGGCGAGGCGCTCGCCGCGATCGAGCGGATGAGCGCCGAGGCCGGCCTGCGCGTCGCCAACGTGTTCCACGCGGGCGACGGCAACCTGCACCCGCTCGTGCTGTTCGACGACGCGGAGGAGGGCGCGGAGAAACGCGCGGAAGAGGTGTCCGGCGCGATCCTCGACCTGTGCATCGAGCACGGCGGGTCCATCACGGGAGAGCACGGCGTGGGCGTGGACAAGTCCCGGTACATGCCGCGCATGTTCACCGACACCGACCTCGACACGATGCAGATGGTCCGCTGCGGCTTCGACCCCGGAGGGCTGTGCAATCCGGGCAAGGTGTTCCCCACTCCGCGCCTGTGCGGGGAGGTGCCGGGCGTCCGCAGGGGGCCCCACCCGTTCGAGGGAAAGGCGGACCTCTTCTGATGCGGACGCTCGACGCCCTGGCGAAGGTCTGCGACGACGTCCGGCCCGGCGAACCGGAGGAAGGCGTTCTCGGGGTGGAGCCCGCGTTCGTCGCAGCGCCGGCGACCATCGCCGAGGCCGCCGACGTCATGCGCGTCGCCGCCGAGAAGAATCTCGCCGTCGTCCCGCGGGGCGGCGAGACCCGTCTGGACTGGGGGACGCCTCCGCAGCGGTGCGACCTGCTCGTCGACACCCACCGGCTCGACGGCCTCGTCGAGCACGCCGCCGGAGACCTGGTGGCGAAGGCGGAGGCGGGGCTGCCGATGGAGCGGCTGGCCGAAAGGCTCGCCGAACACGGCCAGCGCCTCGCCCTGGACGTGCCGCTGCCCGGCTCCACGGTCGGCGGGACGATCGCCACCGGCGCGTCCGGCCCGTTGCGCTCGCTGTACGGGACGCCCCGCAACCTGGTCATCGGGCTCACGATCGTCAGGGCGGACGGCCGGATCGCGCGGTCGGGAGGCAAGGTCGTCAAGAACGTCGCCGGATACGACCTCGGGCG
>PKER01000241.1 GCA_002919115.1 bacterium | reverse complement strand
CGGTACAGCATCAGCGACCGCTGTAGCTCGAGCGCACGAATGCGGTCCCGGCTCAGCGGCAACGCCGGCACGTGCCGCTCGATCTGGGCCTCCTCGCCGTCGTTCCAGCAGTAGAGCCAGTACGGCCAGAGCTCCGACTGGTCCGGAGGCCGGTCGGCTTCGCCGCGGCGGAAGAGTTCCGTCCACACGTCAGCACCGCCACTACGGAGCGCGTCCGCTCCGTGCTTCCGGGCCAGGTTGCGCCGGATCGCATGACCCTTGTAGCGGTGGACGCGGCCCTCGCGTTGTTCGAGGTCGACCGGGTTGCCGGGCAGGTTCCAGTGCACCACGGCGTGGCAGTAGAGGTGGAAGTCGAGGCCTTCCTGGCCGACCGACGTTGAAGCAAGCACGAAGGGCCAGAACGGGCTGTTGAACGCGGTGCGCACGTGGCTTGCGCGTGCGAGCGTGGCGCCGTCCTCGGCCTCTTGGTCGGCGAGGCGCATCGCGAAGCGGGCGCGCATCCTCTCGGAGCGGATACGCGGCCCGCGTTCAGTCTCGATCACGTCGACCTTGGACGGTGTCGCGCGGATGTGAAGGGCGTCGGCGATTCCGCGCTCGTAGGTTTTGCCATCGCGCTCGTGTCGTCCGGCGATGTCGTCGAGGACCTCGCGTGTGAGCGGGCGCCCGGAATGGCCGAGGTGATCGCGGAGGACGTGTGCGTACTCATCCAGGACCGACTGCAGGCACCCGTCCATGCAGTAGGCGAGCGCCCCGCGCCAGAAGGGCCCGCCGCGGTAGAGCCCGCGCACGAGCTCGGATGCCTCGCGCGTGTTGAAGAGTGCGCGGAACGCCCAGGCGACGCGTAGTGCCGCGAACCGCGCGTAATCGGCGCGAGTCAGGCTCTCGGACCCAGCGCCTCGGGTGAGTGCTCGCAGGGCGGTGACCCCGGGGCCGGCGAGCGCAAGCATCGCAACCACCTCGGCGAGGTCTGCGGGGGGCGGGCCCAACGGAGGGTCAAGCGCGCCCTGCGCAGCCTTGCGTGCGAGCTCGAGATGCGCCGGCCAGGCCGCATCGTCAGATTCGCTTCCGCCTCGGGCTGAGATTGCGCTTACGTCTTGGTCCTGCAGGAAGGACAGGGTGGCGTCGGGATCTCGCAGCGCGTCCAGAAGCAGGGGGGCCGCCCAGTACCAGCGCTCGTCTTCCCTGCCCTCGTTTGTCGCATGCCGACGGACCAGCTCGTCAAGTAGGGCCGCGAGCTTCCGCGAGGCGATGGCGAGCGCATCATCCCGGTCCGGGACGGCCCCGTGATCGGCAGCGAGCGTCGCGGGGTCCACAAGCTCGGCGAGCGCGAAGCTGGGGTAGGTGAGGGCTAGGACCGTCATGCCGGTTGGGCGGTCGCCGTCAAGCGTCACCCGCAGAAGTGATCCGCGTCGCTCACGATCCTCGCGGGTGTTCAGGATCGTCGGGTCGTAGGCGCGCATCATGCGCCGCTCCGCCTCGTAGCTGAGCACCAGCGAGATCGCCTTGGGGACGACAGCCCAGCTTGAGAAGACGAGGCGCTTGGTGAGGGTCCGCGCTCCCTCGCACGCGAACGGGCCAGCGGGCTCGTAGTACGGAAGGGAGGGCCGGAGCCAGAGCAGCTTCCACGCGTCGCGGTCGAGCAGGTCGGCGGCGAGGGCGCGCATGCGCGCGTTGCCGGGGTCGAGGCGCTCGTAGCGCGTGATGTCATCCCAGCTCAGCAGCGCTCCCCTGCCGCGCTTGAGCGCCTGCCGCAGCTGCGCTTTCGTGGTCCCGTCCTCCAGCGCGTCGACAAAGCTCTGCTTGAGCTTGTAGTGGTCCATGAGGTTGAGCAGGTACGGCGCGGACTTCCAGTACTCGATCACGTCGTGGTGCCCGAGGATCTCGGCGACCTGGTCGCTCACCAGGTACGCGGCGAGATCGGACACCTCGATGTCCGCGCCGTCCGTCGGCACCTCGACCAGCATGCCGTTGCGGTCGGGGGAGGCGGCGAGGCGCTCGGTCCGCGACATCACCTTGCGCAGCTCCGCCTCAATCGCCTCGCGCGTGGCGGCGATCCGCTGCGGCGTCTCGTCGTCCCACCGCAGGATGTGGTTTTTGAACTCAGCGAGGAGCTCGGCCAGGCGAGCGCGCTTGGCCGGATCGCCAAGCAGGAAGTCGATCGTCGCCAGGAAGTCCTCGTGGTGTGAGGCGGCGTCGAGGTCGCTGCTGTTCGCGTACGCCTTGTAAGGGGTGGCGGAGAGCAGCAGGGTCTTCGCCGTCTGGCCGGTGCGCGGGTCGACGTAGTCGAAGAGGTGGCGGGCGAGCTCACCGGCCTCGGATTCGCTTGTGAGCAGGTGCTTGAAGCGCTGGAACTCGTCCACGATGATCAGGTCCGGCTCGAGCGCCTGGATGCACGTGCGGGCCAGCAGGGCGCGAAGCTCGGCGATCAGCTCGCTCTGCGCGGCGCGGACCTCCCAGTCGAGCTTGTGCCGCTCGCGCACGCGCTTGAACGAGACCAGCAGCTCCTCGAAGCGGGGCCGCAGGGGGCGGGAAGACTCGCGCTCGTTGCGCTCGAGCGCCGCGAGAAACGCGTCCTTCAGCTCGCCGTCGACGCTCGCGCTGACTTCGATCCAGGAGACGAGGCCCGCGAACCGGTCGCGCCGCATCCCGCCGCACAGCAGGTTCAGCGGCGGCTTGGCCTTCCCGAGGCCCCAGGCGTCACGCAGCATCAGGTAGAGTACGGCCCGCTCCTCGCCGCGCCCCATCGAGGAGTGGGGGTCGAACGAGGTGCCGGGAGTGAGCGAGACGAAGTTCAGCTTCCGACCGGCGAGGTCGTGGAGGTGCAGCGGGAGGAGCGTTAGGCGCGTCGGCAGCGCGTAGTGATCCTCGGAGACGCGCAGGCGCTTGAGGTTCTGGCCGGCGATCTCGGCGTTCGAGCAGACGTAGACGACGTCGATGCGGTTAGTGTCGTCCCACAGGCGGTCGAGCGCGAGCGCCGTTACTCCGCGCGCGACCAGCGTCTTGCCGAGCCCGACCTCGTCCGCGACCAGGAAGCGGTTCGTTGAGTCCTCGTCGAGGAAGAAGCGGCGGTGGACGTACTCCACCGTGCGGCGCTGGAAGTCCTTGAGGCTCGCGAGGATGGCTTCGGGATCAGGACGGGTTGCGTCCTTGCTCACTTGATCAGCTCCTGTCGCGCTTGCCAGATGGGTTTCCAGATCCGCTCGAAGTCGGGCGGGAGGAGGGCCGCCCCCTCCTCGGTGCGCGTGAGGTCGGCGACGAGCCGCGCGACGCGGTCGATGCGCCGCGGGTCGCGGGCGAGGGCGCGCACGAGGTTCTCGAAGAGCGGGAACTCGGGGGTGCCGTTGCCTTCCCCCGGGTCGCTCACGCCGGGCTCGCGCGAGACCATCTCGATCATCTCCACCGCGGTCGCCGCGTCCGCGTCCGGGTCGGAGAGCAGGAAGGCGAGGTACCGCAGCAGCTTCTCGGGGGAGCTCAGGACCGAGCGCATCACTTCGGCCTTGCGGTCCTCGGGGTCGCCGTGCAGCCGCGCGCGTACCGTCGCTCGCCGGGTGCACTCGGCGGAGCCGTGGCGCGCGGTCACCTCCAGTGCGAGGAAGGCGCTGATCTGGCGCGCCTCGAGCCCCTCCCAGCTGAGCGGCGCTCCCGGCGTTAGCCCCCGGGCCTTCTCCGCCCCGAGCGTGATCGGCCGCGCGGTGACGGCGACGCCGGGATCGAGCTTGAGATCCCCGGGGGCATCCAGCGTCAGTGCGAAGCCACCCTCCGTCCGCTTCGCCCGCAGCTCGAGTCCATAGGCACCGATGGCGCGGGCCGCAACATCGGCGAGGCGCTCCGCCCTGCGCAGGTCCTCGTCCGCCTCGGCGTCCACGTCCGGGGTGTAGGCCTGCAGCAGGTTGAGCAGGCCCGCATCCCCGTCGGCGCCCAGGATGGCGTTGATCCCGCACCGGCTCTTCTTGCCCGAGAGCTCGACGAGGAGCTCGACGTTGCTCGAGAACGCAGCTTCGGTCGCGTTTGCGGACCCCACCCACACCCAGGCGTCCCACCCGCAATCGGCGACGTATGCCTTGGCGTGCAGCCCGCTGAACGAGACGACCGGCTGGCCGTCGGTGCCCTCCGCGGTTGCGTCGGCGTCGAGTGGCTCAGCGTCGGCGGCCGGGTCGAGCACGTAGCTCTGCTCGAGAACCTCGCGCGTCTTGCCGGGCAGCTCGTCGAGCGACTCCTGCCGGCTCACCACGATGCACGGGCCAGCCTCGGCGAGCCTCTCGAGCGTGCCGGCGGTCAGGAAGGGCGAGATGACGAGCGTGCGATCGCGGCGGACGTCGAACGGATCGGCGCTTCTGTGCCCGAGCCCGAGGGGGTGGAACCTGAGCTCCTCGAACTCCTCGGGCGGCTCGAACTCGACGCGGGCGAGCTCGTCGGCGAGGCGCCTGAGCTCGCGCAACCGCTCCTCGTCGGCTGGCAGCGCCGTATTGGCGGCGAGCCCGGCGACGCCGGCAGCAAACCGGGCGGCGCCCGCGCTGGCCTTCACCTTGCGCTCGCCGGGGCGCAGCTTGCCGTCGAGGCGCAGAGCGACATCCCAGGAGCGGTCGTAGGTGAGGTTGCGGCTCAGGCAGAGGAACCGGTAGCGCACCTCGTCGTCGGCGGGACTGGAGAAGCGCAGCACCCACGCCTTCGGGTGGAAGACGCCGCCCTTGGGCGCGGTCACCTGGATCACCGCGTCCTCGAGGAAGGCGAAGACGTTCTGCTGTTGCGGCGCGGGCACGGCGATCTGCCCTGCCTGGCAGACGACCGTGAGCTTCTCGGCGTTCGCGCGAAGCGCCTCGAGGAGCCCGATCGGGTCGACGCTCGGCTGCCCGTCGTCCGCCTCGCGCCAGTCGTGGAAGGTGAGCGCCAGCGGCACCGAAAGCAGCGCGGTGAGATCCAGGGAGTACGTGGTGATCAGGGCGTGGTCGAGCTCGAACCCGGGATCCGGGCGCAGCGCCTCGTGCAGGAGCATCCGGTCGTCAGGCCGCAGCAATTTGTCCCCCTTGGACGGGCTCGGGCGCAGCGAGCTGGAGGTCGAGCAGGTAGCTCCGAGCTGTCGGCCAGCGGAAGCTGAGCCGCTCCGAGCCGGAGCTGCCGCCCCACGCCTCCAGCGCGCTGCGGTTGGCGAGCGGTGCGTTGCGTCCCTTGAGCGTGCGTTCGCGGTCGGCGATCAGCGTTCGCGCGTACTCGCTTTCGAGCAGTGACGGGGTGGGATCAGCCAGCGCCAGGTCAAGCCAGGCTTCGACGAAGCGGCGCTCTCGCTCGCTCGGCGCCCGTGGGTTGACCGAGTTGACGATCGCCCAGAGCTCCTCGATCCCCTCGCGCCATGCGCGCAGCCGCTCGAGGTTCACCTGCGCGAGCGCACACCAGCTCGCAAAGCGCTCCTCGTAGCCCTCGATCCACTCCGGATGCTGGCGCGCGCTGGCGAGCATGTGGTTGTAGAGGAGGGCGGCGCCGTGCATCCCGAGCGAGAAGAGCTCGGCTTGCTCGACGGCGTGTCGGTTCTCGGCCGAGAGCAGATTCAGCGCTTCGGCAGGCAGTTCCCACACGTAGGGCGGGAGCTCGTCCGGCAGGGGCGCATCGAGCAGCTCCGCGAGCGCCGAGTTCCCGTGGGAGTGGCGGATGCGTTCGCGCAGGTACTCGGTTTCGTGTGGAGCGAGCTCGAGCGTCGCGCCCTCGTAGATGTCGCGCGGGGGCTCGGGCAGATCGGGGTCCCAGTTGCGATCGAGCGCGCCGAGGCGCAGGGTGCCGTCGTCGTCGCGCTCGGGATGGCGCAGGTCGGCGGTCTCCAGCAGGCGGTGGTAGGACCGCCGCTCGCCCGGATAGCGCAGGATCCCCCAGCTACGCAGTCCGTTCCAGTAGATCGCGCTCGGCAGGGTGGCGAGGCCCTGGCGGGCACGCTGCCCGATGATTCCCGCGCGGGAGCCGTCGTCCTTGGCGTTCTCAAGCAGCGCGTCGAGCAACCGCAGCTCGTGCCACCGCGCTTCGCCGGCCGCGTTCGCGATCGGGGAGCGCGCCTCCAGACGTAGATAGATCCACGGGATCAGCAGGAAGTAGCGAGCCCGGGTCTGGATCGTGCTCGTCCCCGGGAAGAGGCGCTCGGCGAGCGCGTCGCGGATCCGGCCGATCCCAAGCTCGTCGCGCGTGCCCTGCTCGCCGAGCAGGTGGATCACCTCGAGCGTGCGCTTGCGCTCGGTCTCCGAGTAGGCGAGCCAGGAGAGCTGGCTCACCAGCCCGCCTCCCCCGGCCTGAGCGCGACCTCCGCGCCCGCCCGGCAGTACACGAAGACGACCTGGCTCACCGCGAGCCCGGTCGCAGTCTCGATGCCCTCGGCGTACATCTGAGCTTGCCCCCCGTGATGCTCCTCGGTGTGGGCCGCGGCGCGTTCCGCGGTGACCACGTCGGTCTTGTAGTCGATGACGACTAGACCATCGCCGTTGCGGGCGACGAGGTCAACCCTCCCGACCGTATACCCACGCTCGGAGGCGAGCGTGAACGGCACCTCGCGCTGGCAGGTGCCCGACTCGATCGCAGCGCGGACGCTCGGGCTCTCCAGGCAGCGGCGCGCCATCTCGATCACGTCGCCGGCTGAGCCCGGGATGCCGAACTCCGCGCACACCGCCTCGGCCCAGAGTTCGAGGTCGTCCGCGCCGGGGAGCGTGATCCGCTCCATCACCTTGTGGAGCGCATCGCCCACGGCAAGCGGTGGGCCCTCGCTCACAAGCAGCGTCGCGTCCGCGCTGGACGCCTCGGCGGCGAGCGGCCGCAGCTCGCGCTTGACGCTCGATGCAACCTCGAGCTCGAGGCCCTTGCGCGCGGTCTTGATGAGCTGCTCGCGCTCGTCCGACCAGCGGTCGCGCTCCTCGCGCGCGCGCTCGACGGCCGGGCGGCCGGGACGGCGCTCCTGCGCAGTCTCAGCCGCCGGCGGCTCGAGCCGGTCCGCTTCGAGCATCCACACGCCGTCCACCTCGGCGCGGTGGGTGGTCTCCTGTGGTAGGACCTCGTCGAGCGCGGCGAGCAGTGGTCCGGGACGCTTGCCGCGGAAGTCGCCGATCACGAGGTGGTCGCGCGCCCGCGTCGCCGCGACGTAGAGCAGGCGGATCTGCTCGTAGGCCAGCGCCGCGCGCTCCTCGTCCCAGCGCTCTGAGTAGCCCGGCGTCTCGAAGCTCCGGCTCACCCGGAAATGCAGGCGCGACTCGGCCTCGCGCGGCACCGCGCCCTTGCCGGGGTTGCGCTGGGTGCCGAGGTTCGCGAGCGCGACGATCGGGAACTCAAGGCCCTTCGCGCTGTGGATGGTCATGATCCGCGCGACCTCGTCGGTCTCTTCGGCGATCCCGGCGTCCACCTCGGCGGAGCGGCGCTCGGTGTTCTCGGCTAGCCAGCGGATGAATGGCCGCAGGCCGCCGCCGCGCGCCGACGAGAACGCGCGCGCCTGCTCTGCGATCGCGAGCAGGTTGGCTGCCGCCTGCGCGCCGTCGCGTCCGGTGAGCGCGACCTCGACCAGCCGGCTCTCGGAGATCACCCGCTGGACGAGCAGCGGCACGCTGAGGCGCTCGCGGTCGTAGTGCCAGCGGCGCAGCATCGCGAGCGCCTGCACCACCCGCTCGGACTCGCTCTCCTCGCGCGAGTAGATGCTGAGCGTCCCCCCGGTCGCGAGGTGGATCACGAGATCGTCGTCGGAGCAGCCGAACGCGCCCGAGCGCAGCGCCCCGACCAGGCTGAGGCGGTCGCGCGGGTCGTCGATCGCGCGCAGGATGAAGATCAGCTCGCGGACCTCGTCGCGCTGGAAGTAGTCGCGCGCGCCCTCGTGCCGGTACGGGATCCCGGCGGCAGCAAGGGCCTCCTCGAACGCCTCGATCCCGCTGCGCTGCGGGAGCAGGATCGCGACGTCGCGCCAGGTCGGCTCGCGCAGCCTGCCGGTGCCGCTGTCACGCACGATCCAGGGCTCGTTGCCCGTGACCGCCTCCCGGAGGACCGCCGCAAGCGCCTGTGCCTCGCGCTCGCGGACGGCGCCGGCGTCGGCCTCGGGGTACTCGCCGCGCACGACCACCACGGGCGGGCGCTCGATCCCCTCGGGGAAGGGGGAGGGCACGAGCGGGGCGCTCGCGGGCTGCAGGCCGGTGCGCTCCTCGAACAGCGTCTCGAAGGCGCGGTTCACCCACTCGATCAGGCGCGGCGCGGAGCGGAAGTTCTGCTCGATCCGCTCGTGGCAGCCGTCGAGCGCGCCGGCCTTCACCTCGTCGTAGATCGCGATGTCGGCGCGGCGGAAGCGGTAGATCGACTGCTTGGGATCGCCGACCACGAACAGCTTGCCGTCCACCGGGCGCAACCTGCGCCACTCCCCGACGTCTTCGGAGTCGCTCGCCAGGTAAAGCGCGAGCTCGACCTGGATCGGGTCGGTGTCCTGGAACTCGTCGATCAGGATCGCCCGGAAGCGCTGGCGGAAGTAGTCGCGGACCTCGGGGCGGTCGCGGACGAGGTCGCGCGACCAGATGATCAGGTCGTCGTAGTCGGCGACGCCCTCGGCGCGCCGCTCCTGCTCGTAGTCGCGCACGAACTCCTCGACCAGCGGCAGCACGGCGAGCAGCGCCTCCGTGCCCATCTGGCCGGGCACCCGGCCGGCGAGCTCCTGCCACTCGGCGGCCAGCTCCTTCTTCCAGCGCTGGCACTGCTCCGGCGAGGCGAAATCGGACTGGCGGCCGACGTTGCGGTTCACCTTGGGAAGCCCGGCGCGCAGGCGCCGCGCTGCCTCGACCGAGCCGCGGCCGAGCGCCTCGAGCTCGTCGGCGTAGTCGAGCACCGCCTCGATGTAGGGGTAGGCGCGGCTCTCGGGGTCGCAGTCCGCGCGAAGCTGCTCGAGCTCGGCGCGGTTGCGGTCGAGCCAGCGGAACACTTCCGCCTCGGCGTCGGGCACCCCCTCGAAGGGCTCGAGCGGCAGCAGGTAGCGGTGGCGGTGAACCTCAAGGGCTGCCGCGCGCAGCTCGTCGGGGCCGATCCCGAGGTGCAGCGCCCGGGCGATCTCCGGGCGGTCCTCGGCGAGGGTCCTTGTGAGCCACTCGCCGAAGGCGCGCTCGAACATGAGCTCGGACTCCAGGTCGCTCAGCGCGCGGAACTCGGGGTCAAGGCCGGCCTCGACCGGCCGCTCGCGCAGCAGGCTGGTGGCGAACGAGTGGATCGTCTCGATCCGCGCGCGGTAGAGGCCGCGCACCGCTGCCGCGAGGCGTGCGCGGCGCCCGGGGTCGGTCTCCCCGCCGAGCGCCTCCTCGAGCCGCTCGCGCACCCGGGCCGAGAGCTCGGCGGCCGCCTTGTTCGTGAAGGTGATCACCGCAAGCTCGTCGACGGTGGCCTGGCCCGAGGCGAGCACCTCCGCGATCCGCGCGACCAGCGACGTGGTCTTGCCCGTCCCAGCGCCGGCCTCGACCAGCATGTTCTGCCCGACCTGGGTGCGGATCCGCTCGCGCGCGGCGGCATCGACCGGTGTCGCGCTCGCGCTCACTCGACCTCCCGGATCCGCTGGATCGGCTCAAACGCGGGGTCGTCGGACTTGCGCTCGATGAGGCGCATGCGGTTCGTGGGGCAGAGGCCACTCGCGGCGCAGTAGGTGCAATCGCGAGCGTTTGCGATCGCCATCGGGAAGAAACCGGAGCGCATCCCGTCCAGCATCCGGCCCAGCAGCGCCTCGAGGTCCGCCTTGCGCTCGGCGAGGTCCGCGCCGTCGAACCGGCTGCGGCTGAAGCGGCCGCGCCTGGTCGCGTAGTGGTACTCGGCCAAGCCGCGGGCTGGGTCGATCCCGAGCAGCTTCGCCGCCGCTAGCAGATACAGGGGCAGCTGGAGCGCGGTGCCGCCGGCGAGCGAGCCGTCGCCGGGCATGCGCGAGTCGCTGCCGGTCTTGTAGTCGATCACGCGGAAGCGCCCGCGGCCGGGGTCCCAGTTCACGCGGTCGATGCGGCCCGCCACCGCGAGCCGCACCCCGCCGGCAGAGACCTCGACGGGCTCGGCGCTCGAGAGGCCCGCGTCCGAGCCGGAGCCGCGCTCGCGGTAGCCGAAGCTCACCTCGTACGCGCCCTCGGCGAGGGCGGTAGCGAGCTCGTCTTCGCGCTCGCGCGCAAGCCAGGTGCGCAGGTCGTCGACCAGCTCGTCGCGGTCCTGCTCCCAGAAGGCGCGCATGCCGGTCTTGCCCTCGGCCTCGGCCGCGTCGAACTCCTCGCGGGCGATCGCAAGCAGGCGCTCCTCCTCGCTGGGGCCGGTCAGGCGCGGCTCGCCGTTCCAGGTCTCCTCGGAGAGGAAGCGCTCGAGCACGCGGTGGATGAGCGAGCCGCGGTCGAGCGCGGAGAGGCGGACCGTCTCCTCGGGCTCCTCGTCGATGCGGATGCGAAACACCTCCCCGATCAGCACGCGGTGCGGGCAGGCGGCGTAGTCCTCGAGCATCGACGGGGAGGCGCCCCTCGCGAGCGGGTCGAAGATCTGGCCGAGCAGCGCGCGGGCCCGCTCGCCCAGGACGCCGTCGAACTCGGTCAGGCGCCCGCTGGCCCGGGCACGGCGGGCGGCAAGCGCGCGGTCGAAGCGCGGGTCGATCGAGCCGAGCAGCGCGCGGCCGAGGGGCAGGTCGCGCTCAAGCACGCTGCGGTCGTACTCGTGCAGGCTGAGGGCGAGGCCGGGGTCGGCCGCGCCCATGCGGTTGCCCTGCGCGCGGGTGTAGAGCCCGGCCGGGAGCTCGTCGACCTGGTCGGCCGAGACGCGGCCGCCGACGACCGCTTCGGCGACCGCACGGAAGAACCGGGAGGGGAGCTGGGGGCGCCCCTCGCTGCCGCCCTTGCGCGGATAGCTCACCAGCAGGCGCTCGCGCGCGGCGTGGGCTGCGACAAGGAACTGAAGCGGCTCGGGGTCGGCGCCCCGCACGCGCAGCGGGACCGGCGCGGGCCCGCGCTCGTTGAGGCGCTCGCGCTCGTGATCGAGGAGGATCGGGTCGGGGCTCGGCGGGGAGGGGAAGGAGCGCTCGGCGACCCCGACGATCGCCACCGCGCGGAAGCTCAGGTGCCGCAGCGAGTTCACGTCGAGCACGTTCACGCCGCGCAGGCCGAAGGCGCCCGGGCGGCCGCCCTCGACCTCGTCGCTGCGCAGGCTCTGGATCGCGCCGACCACGACCTGGCGGAAGCGCTCGAACGTGGTCTCCTCATCGAGAGCGTCGAAGCGCTCCAGCCCGGCGAGGGCATCGAGAATCGGTTCGGGGCCATCGACGTAGCGGGTGAGCAGCCGCCGCAAATACGCCATGTGCTCCGACCAGGCACCGCGCTCGGGGTAGGAGCCCAGGTCGCGGGCGAGCTCGCGGATGAAGGCGAGGAGCTGCTCGACCCGCTCGGCGTCCTCGCGCTCCCACTCGCGGTCGCTCGCCCGGAGCGCCTCGATCTGGCGGGCGAGGCGGGTCTCCCACTCCCCGAGACCACGGACCACGCCGGCTCGGCGCGAGTAGCGGTCCCACTGCGAGACGCTGGGCTCGCCGAACCGCTCGCGGGTCTGCTCGGGCAGGCGGCCGTCGCTCAGGAAATCGAGCACGTCGCGGCGGGCGAGGTCGCCGCCCACCAGTTCCAGCAGCGCGATCACCCGGCGGCCGAGCGGGCGCTCGGACATCGGCGAACCCTCGTGGAGGTAGACGGGGATGCGGGCCTCGTTGAAGGTCGAGGCGATCAGCGAGCGGTAGGGGTCGGGATGGCGGTAGGCGACCGCCATCTCGTGGAAGGCGATTCCCTCCCGCGCCCAGGCGAGGCACTGGCGCGCGACCTCGCGGATCTCGCGCGCGGGGTCGGGTCCCGAGAGCAGGCGCACGGTGCCGTCGGGCTCCGCGGGCGCGTCGGGGACCGTGAAGAGGCGGGCGCGCGCTTGGTCGAGCGTGGTGCGCGGGGCGGGCGCGGGAAGCTCCTCGGCCTCGGCACCTGCCTCGATGAGCGCGGCGCGCAGGTCCTCGTGGGCGGCGTCGAGCTCCTCGCGGCCGCTGGTGGCGACGAGCACCGACACCGGGATGGTCCGGCTTAGCGCGACCAGCGCCCGGGTGAGCGCGGCCGGCGGCTGCCACGGCCCGTAGGCGAACAGCGCCCGCCACGCTGGATTCGCGGTGTCCGCTGCGAGCAGGCAGTCGTCGGGGCCGTAGAAGCGGGCGCGCCGGCGCAGGAACTCGCTGAAGATCTGGCGCAGCGCCTCCTCCTTCGCGGGCACCTCGCACGCGCCGGCGAGCGCGGCGGCGAAAGAGTCCGCGTCGTAGCCTGCGCCGCGCAGCTCGCGGACCAGGCGGTGAAGCGCGTCGCCGAGGCCCGGCGTCTCGCGCACGGGCGCGAAGTAGCCGTCGAGCTCGACCGCGATCTCACGCAGCAGGACCCGGTCGGCCAAGGGCGGCAGCGGCCTGCGTCCCTCGGCGAGCATGGCGCGCTCGCCGAGCTCTAGCGCGAGCTCGCTGGGCATCAGGAAGCGGACGTTGGCGATGCCCCCGTTGCGCTCGGCGAGCCGCCGCTGCAGGTACGGGCGCTGGAGCGTCCCGCCCAGCAAGACGCCGATGGGCGCGAGCGGGTCGCCCGCCTGGATCGCGGCGATGCGCTCGCTGAGGGTCTGCTCGAGCGCTTGGGGGGTGCCGGTGATGAGTCGGAGGTCTGCCATGCGGTGGGTTCGCGCTAGATC
>PKER01000259.1 GCA_002919115.1 bacterium | reverse complement strand
GCGGGCCTTCCGCCGCCGCGAGCGCGCGCGCAAGACAGGCGCGCACGCCTACACCCTGCGCGAGGACCCGCCCGCGCGCGTCTTCGTGCGCCACGACACGCTGGACACCTTCGTCCTCGAGGAGTGCTTCGGCCGCCGCGACTCCTACCGGCCTCCGGCAGCGGTGGAGGCGTGGCTGCGCGGCCGGCCCGCCCTGCGCATCCTCGACCTCGGCGCCAACATCGGCCTTTTCGGCCTGCTCGCGCTGCGCCGCTACCCGGGCAGCAGCGTGGTGGGCTACGAGCCGGAGGAGGCGAACGCCGAGCTCCACCGGCGCTGTATCGAGGCGAACGGCCTGGCCGCCCGCTGGTCGCTGGAGCGGGCCTTCGCTTCGAACGGCGCCGGGGTCGAGCTCTTCCGGCCGGGGGGCTCGGCGCTGGCGCGCGCGGCCGCCCCCGGAGAGCCGTCCGTCGAGGTGCCGCGCGTGGACGTCTTCGGACTGCCGCCCGCGGACTTCGCGAAGATCGACATCGAGGGCGCCGAGTGGCCGATCCTCACCGACCCGCGCCTCGCCTCGTGGGCCCCCGGGGCGCTCGTCGTCGAGTGCCACGGCCGCGACTGCCCCGGGCCCGACCCGCTCGCGACCGCGGGCAGCGCGCTGGGCGACGCGGGCTACGACGTCGTCGACGCGAGGCGCGAGCAGCTTGGCGGGGGCCAGGCCGCCCAGGGCGTGATCTGGGCGCTCCGCCGGGCGGCGCGGAGCTGAGGGCTCAGCGCCATAGCGACCAGTCAGGGAACTCGCGGCCGACGAGCCGCTCGAAGCGCCGGGCGTCCTCGCGCAGGCGCTCGATCACGTCCTGGTCGAGGGCCGAGCGCACGTCGGGCTTCTTGATCCGCACGCCCATCGGCCACATGCCGCGCAGCGTCGTCCAGAACACGGGCGGCAGCACGCGGCGCCCGCCGCGGCGGCGGATCCGCTCCATCGCCCGCCCCAGGGCCGTCGGGCGGGTCTTGCGCCGGGTGCGGTGCCACTCGCGGCGGAACATGGGATGGGTGAAGTCCGGGTCGACGCCCGCGAACTCGTACACCCTGCGCATCGTGGCCTCGCGGCGCAGCCGCAGATCGTTCTGCTCGAGCACCAGGATCCGCTCGAGCGGGTAGTACTCGAGGAACTGCTCGAGCTGCATCGCGTACATGCTGCGCGGGATGTAGGCGTCGTGCGGGTCGAGCAGGGTCTCGCGCAACGGCCCGCGGTGCCTGCCGGTCGCCTGCTCGTGCATCCAGTGCGCGGCGATGCGCTCGATCGGGTCGCGCACGATGTAGATCAGCTTCGCGTCCGGGACCAGGGCGTGCATGCGCGCCGGCACCCCCTCGTGCGCGGGGTAAGCGGTGTAGTTCGGCGAAGCCTCGCCGCGGACCGGGGCGCGCGGGTCGAAGCGCTCGCGGTACCACGCTTCGCCGCGGTCCCAGCGCCCGTACCCGCCCACGATGAAGAAGTCGAGCTCCTTCGGCTTCGACATGGCGATCTCCGGGTGCAGCGCCAGGTAGCTGTGCAGGGCGGTGGTCCCGCACTTCTGCGCGCCGATCACGATCAGGTTGGGCAGCGCCCCGCGAGCCTCGGCGGCCTGGTCGCGTCGCTCGGGAGAGGTCTGGTCGCTCAGGGTCATGGCAAAGCGGGCTTGGCCGGGCGGCGGCCGATCGCCTCGGCCAGCGAGCGGGCCGCCCCGATCTGGCAGGCGCGCGCGCTCAGGTGGCCGAGGGCCCAGAAGAATGGCAGGGCTCCGAACGGCGACTCCATGACGACGCCGAATGTGGCCGCCACAGGCATTGCGACGAAGACCAGAATCGCGACCAGGTCCACGTCGCGCAGCTCCGGCGCCTTCCGGACGACGAGCGCGACGAGCCGCAGCCCGATGACGAGGATGGCGACAACCAGGCCGAGGCCGGCAATGCCCAGGCGCGCCCAGGTGTTGAGCCAGTAGTTGTGCGGCGAGCGGATCTCCTCGCGCTGCTTGGTCGAGAGCAGGCGCAGCGCCCCGCTGTCCAGGTAGAAGTGCGGGCCGAAGCCCACGCCCACCGCCATGCGCCCGGCGTCCTCCTCTATCCAGTCCACGAGACGCGACCACGAGCGCAACCGCGCCCGCGCGGTCGCATCGGCGTTTGTGCCGGTGAAGGCGTGGGACTCGTGGGGCTTGAGGCCCAGAGGCAGCGACTTGATCACGGGGGCGTTCGGCGCAGCTGCAATGAGCACCGGGAGCGCCACGATCACCAGGGCCACGGCCAGCCTGCGATCGGCCGCGCGCCAGGCGCCGCCCGCGCGCTCGCGCAAGGCCCGCGTCTCGCGCTTGCGGACGGGCGCGAGCGCCGCAACGACGAGGAGCTGCACGAGGACGGCGAGGATCCCCGCGCGCGCGTCGAGGCCGGCGAGCGCGACCGCAAGCGCCCAGGCGCAGAGCAGGAAGTTCATCCCGACCGAGCGGCCGGACAGCGCCCGGTGCAGGGCGAGCCCCGCCAGCAGGCCGCACACGACCGTGTCGATGTCGGGGCGGAGGGCGAACACGCGCAGGCTCTCGTTCGGCGACCACGGGAGCGCGGGCGCGAAGTTCGAGTGCCCGACGACGACACGCACGGTCACCCAGGCGAGGTGGAAGATGAGCGCCCAGTTGATCAGCCGGCGCGCGACCTCGGCCTGCGTGGCATTCAGCGGCACGACCAGGAAGGCGAGCACCGCGTACAGGTACGGCGCGGCGTCACGCGCGGCCTGCGCATCGAAGCTCGACGCGCCGTCGCCGAAGACGAACCGCATGCCCGCCCAGGCAAGGAGCGCTCCGGCGGCCACCGCAAACCCCACCTCGCGGGAACCGCGCGAGCGACCGGCCGCGACGACCAGGGCGCGGTTCGCGAGCAGCCCCATGAGGACGAAGTCCGCGATGTAGGGCGGCCCCGGGATGACGTAGCTGCCCCAGCGCGTGGTCGCCAACAGATATAGAGCGAGGAGCAGGGGCCCGTAGGTGTCGATCTTCAGCGCGAGGGCGCCGCCGCGCCGCTGTGAATCTCGATCGCGCAAGTCCTCTCCCGTCCTCGCAAGTCGCCGCGCCGACGCCTGCGGCGTCCGCTCCCGGGCGCTCAAGCGTACCCGTAGCGCGCCAGCCGATCGCCCGCGGCGCGCTGAAATGCCGCGAGCAGCTCGTCGTCCATCACCTCACGCCACTCGCCCGTCGTACCGCGGCGGAAGGTGACGCTCTGGCTGGAGATCAGGCGGCGGGCGATGCGCGCGGCGAGGCCGGGATCGTCGCGGACCCCCAGCCACCCGAAGAGCGCCGCGACCTCGCCCGGCCGCGCCTCGGGATCGATCAGATTCTCGTAGCGCACGACTCGGACCCCGGGGAGGTCCAGCCAGCCCGAGTAGAGGTCGAGCACGCGTCCGATCCCCGATATGCCCCGATCCGGATCGCCGTCGATGAAGACCCGGACGCGCTCGCGCAGATCCGGTTTGTCGCGGACCGCGTCATGCCACGCGTGGTCGCGGCGAGCGGCGACGTAGTGAGCCTGTGAGACGACGACGTCCCGCGGGTCGCGGACCACGAACAGCACGCGCGGCGCGTGGCGCTCGACCGCCGCCCGAACACGCTCCGTACTGTGCAGGTGAGCGCAGATCACCTCCCCGGCGCGCTGGCGATCGAGCAGGTGCTCGAGGCGCTCGACCTGCTGCGGGAAGACGGTGCGCGTCAGGCGGCGGTGCAGGTCGGGATGGGAACACAGTGCCCGCTCGACAAGGTGCGTGCCGGCCTTCGGGATCGAGATCGAGAGGACCCGCGGGCCGTCCCCCGGTCGCAAACGCCGAACGAGACCCCGGGGAGTGATCCCGAAGCGCTCCAAGTCCCACAACGCGCGGCCGAGACGGGCTCGAACCGCCCCCTGGAGGCCGGGCCGTGGGCTTCCGTCGAGATGCACGGCGATTAACCGTATGTCAGTCGCTGATAAAGCAAAAGGCCGGTAGGATGGGATCCCGGGAGGCGATGCGCTCGGTTGCGGGTTGGCGCGCTTCGCACTTGGCCATGGCAGACGACTCCAGAACAGGGGCTCATTAGATCGTGAGCGTCACGGAATTCGTGGCCATGGCGCGACGGCGCTTCGTGCTGATCGCTGGCATCGCCGGTGTGCTGATCGTCGCCGTCGCGATCTGGAGCCTCGCGAGCCCCACTATCTATCAGGCGAAGGCCACGCTGTACGCGTCCATCAACCTGCTGCAGATCGGCACCGCCCTGCCGCAGGAGGATGCGGGCAGCAAGGGATCGGCCAAGGGCGACGAGGGAGACCCGGCGGGCGAGCGCGGGATCCAGTTCATCCAGCCCGACATCCGCAGCGTCGACGACCGCACGATCGACTCGTATGCGGAGCTCGCCGAGGGCAACCGCGTGCTGGGCATGGCCGCCAAGGATCTCGGCGAGGACGAGACGGCTTCGTCGCTCGCGGGCAAGGTCTCGGTCACCCATCCCCCGTCGAGCCAGCTCATCGAGATCACGGCGCGCGACGGGGACCCCGAGCACGCCGCCGCCATCGCGAACGCCGTCGGCAAGGCGATGGCGAAGTTCGTGGCGAACCTGGAGCGGCCGATCGGCGGCGGCCAGTCGCCCGTCAACCTCAAGCAGGTGGAGCCGGCCGTCGCGCCGAGCTCGCCAGCCTCGCCGAAGGTCACCCGGAACATCCTGTTCGCGATCGTCGCCGGCCTCGCGCTCGGCCTGGGCGCGGCGATCGTCCGCGAGATCTTCGACACGCGCCTGCGCGAGCCGGCGACCGTGCGCGACCTCGTCGACCTCCCGGTGCTCTCCACGATCGACTTCGACCGCCGCCTGCGGGGCCACTCGCTGCTCCTCCAGCAGAGCGACCTGGACGAGGAGCAGATCGCCCAGGAGCGCCTCGCCGACCTGTGGACGCACTCCCGCGTGGCCGAGGAGTTCCGCCAGCTTCGCGTCAACCTGCAGTTCTTCAACTTCGAGGGCGGCCGCCGCTCGATCATGGTCACGAGCAGCAAGCCCGGCGAGGGCAAGACCACGACCGCCGGCAACCTGGCGATCACCATGGCGCTCGCCGGCGAGTCGATCGCGCTCGTCGACTGCGACCTCCGCAAGCCGACCGTCCACCGCGCGCTCGGCCTGGAGGCGCGGCCGGGCGTGACCGACGTCCTGATCGGCCGCGCGACCCTCGACGAGGCGCTCGTCTCCGGGCGGCGGCTCTCGGTGCTGCCCGCCGGGTCGGTGCCGCCCAACCCGACCGAGCTGCTGGGCTCGCAGGCGATGGCCGACCTGGTCGCCGCGCTCCACGAGCGCTTCAGCATCGTCGTCATCGACACGCCGCCCACCCTGCCGTTCGCCGACCCGGCCGTGCTCGCGCCGCTCTGCGGCACGACGCTCATGGTCGTGCGCATCAACCACACGCACGCGGCCGAGCTCGAGCGCGCCGTCGGCAACCTGCGCAGCGCCAAGGCCCACCTGTGCGGCACCGTCGTGAACATGGTCCGCGGCGGCCGCGCCGGCGCGGGCTACTACTACAGCGGCTACTACTCGAACGGGGACGACGCCGCCGGCAGCCAGACGCTGAGCGGCAGCGGCTTCGACCTCGTCCCGCGCGCCACGAACGGCCACGTCGCGGGCGCGCGCCCCGAGATCGAGCGCCGCGAGGCCTGACCTTCGCCTGCTTCCCATCCGGCCGCCGGACGCGCCGAGCGCACCGAGCGAGGGAGGTCGGTCCCGCATGGCGCGCCCCCCAGCCCCAACGGTGCGCGCGTGAGGCGACCTGGCCCCCTCATAGCGGGAGGGATCCGCATCGCTCGGATTGCACGCCCGCGCGCCCTCTGAGGGCGGCCGGACACCGCCTTCGGCTTGAGCGCGAGGCGGATCGACGCTCGGTCCCTCCGGGGTCGGGGCACGGTGACCGTTCTGACAAGCGACGGCTGGCCGAACCGCTTGCCGAAAAGACGCGAGCGCCCGCGCCTCCCGGAGGCGCGGGCGCTCGGTTGCGAAGGCTCGCGACTGCTCGTCGCTGCCCGGGCGGGCTAGGCGACGATCGTCACCGAGTTCGAGCTCGGGACCGTGGTGGAACCCTTCGAGCTCGTGCGGGTGACGTGGCAGGTGACCTGCTGGCCGACCTCGCTCGCCTTGGCGCGGTAGCGCGCCGGGTTGGTCGAGCCGGTCTCGTTCGGGCCCGTGCCGACCGGCACCGGCACGCCGTTGAGGCGCCACTCGTAGGAGTAGCTGCCGGAGCCCTCCCACTCGCCGCGGTCGCAGGTGATCATCGTGCCCACCTTGCCGGAGCCGCTGAGCGACGGCGGGGTCGTGTTCTTCGGGCCTGCGCCCTGCACCGCGACCGGGGCGGACTGCTCGACCGTGGAGCCGCTGTTGTTCTCCGCGCGGACCTCGACCTTGATCTCCTTGCCCGCGTCGGCCTCGGTGGTGATGTAGGTCGCCTTGTTCGCGCCCGGGATCGGCACCTCGTCGCGCAGCCACTTGAACTGGTACTTGGCCTTCGGCAGGCGCACCCAGGTCCCGCGGCCGTCGCCCTCGGCACGGAGCTTCTTGCCCGGCACGACGGGGTCGGGGGCGGTGATCTCCGGCTCGTCGACGTTCGCCGGCGCGCCGACCAGCGAGCGGTCGAGGATGATGCCCGGCAGGATGCCGCCGCCCTCGCCGGTGTGGTCCTGGGTGACGCCGTTCAGGAAGCGGCCGCCGTAGCGCATGACGTTCGGCCAGTCGGCGCCGGCGCCGTCGCGCTCGATCAGGTAGTAGTGGTCGCCCGGGTCCTTCAGCTGCTGGAAAACGCGCTGGAACGGCACCGCGTCACCGGCCGGGTCGCCCGTGTGCTGGGCGCCGCCCGTGGCGTTCACGTCCTTCACGTGGAAGAACGGGCTCCGGTCGCCGTAGAGGCCCATGAGGCGCACGACCTCGTCCTGGATCTGCTGCAGCGTCCAGCCGCCGAAGCGGTTCGCGTCGACGCGCACGCCCTCGTGGATCCACGCGAGGTCGATCTCGATGAAGGCGAAGTCCTCGTCGACGCCGTCCTCCGGGTCGAAGAGGAGCTCGGCCTGGCGCTTGCCCTTGTACTTGTGGCCGTCCGGGAGCAGGTCCCAGGTCTTCCACTCGCGGTGCATGTGCTGGTAGTAGCGCGCGCCCTCGAGCGAGTCGCTGCCCTGGAACCCGTTCTGGTAGCGGTCGCCGTAGGTGTTGAGCAGCTCCGCGTGCGCCAGGTAGGCGTTCACGTTACTGATCTGCGCTTCCTGCGTGTTGCCCTGGTTCTCACCAGGGGTGCCGGCGCCCTGGCCCAGCGCGCGCGGGTTCCCGGCCTTCTCCCAGGACGCCATCTTCGACACCGCGAGGTTGGCGTTGGCTGCGCTGTTCGGAGCCGGCCCGTTGTGGTCACCGACCAGGATGAAGCCGTGCTCCGCCGCGAACTGGGCGTACTGCTCCATGCCCGCGGCGTTGTGCGGGAAGCCGGCGTAACGGCCGCTCGCGCCCTCCATGGCGAGCACGCCGTACTCCTTCATCAGCTCGATCGTGCTGAGCGCCTGCGCCTCGGAGCTCCAGGCGGTGCTGTTGAAGGTGAAGATCTGCCAACCGATGCGGTGGGTCGGGATCTTCATGTCGTGCGCCGACGGGTCGGCGTCAGCGCCCGCGCCCGGGCGCAGCGGCCCGAGCGTCGTCGCTGCCGCGGCCGCGGCAGCGGTGCCCGCAGCGGCGCCAACGAAACCGCGACGGCTGAGCTTGTGCTCAGTGAGCTTGCTCATCGCGAATTCATCTCCTCCTCTGGACTGGCCTTTGGCCGGTGTAACTGCAAGCCGCTCCGCCCCCTGCGCAAAAGGGGGCCCCCCGGCTCACTCCTTGCGGGCGCGATCCTAAATCGGCGCCCGGCGATCTGTCAACCACGCAACAGACTTTGTTCGCAGGCGAGCCACAACATCCTGGTATCCGGTAGCGTGCCGACCAATGCTTGGCGGACGAGCTCGGGTGGGATGCTGGGCGTGCGCGCTCGCGCTGCTGATCGCGGTCGCGGGCTGCGGCGACGAGCGCGCGGACCGCGCCGAGGAGCTTGCGGACCGCGTGGCCCAGGAGGTGGACGCGGCGCTCGCCGAGGCGCGCGACGTGCTCGCCGAGCTGCGCGACGACCCGCGGATCGCCCTCGTGGACCCCGAGAAGGTCGACGCGCACGCGGGCGAAGACCACGACGGCGAGGACGGCGACGCGCACGGCCACGCCGAGACGCCGCGCGAGGCCCACCTCCACCAGCGGGCCTACGAGCGCGCCGTGCGCCGCTCGAACCGCGTCTGCACGCGGATCGTCACCCGGCTTCAGCGGCGGAACCCGCAGCTGCTCGCGATCGGCCGGGCGACGGTCGACGGCGGCGGCGTGGCCGAGTGCATCTCCGCCGGCGCCGAGGGCCCTCGCCACATCGGCGACCGGATCTTCTTCCAGCGCGCCTACCAGCGCGCGGACTTCGCCGTCGGCGACTACGAGTTCGACGCGCAGACCAAGGCCCGCTACCTGGGGGTCGCGCTGCCGATCCCCGGCGCCGTCCTGTTCGCGCGCATCTCCCTGGACGCGCTCGGCGCGCGCATCGCTAGCCTCGAGCGCTCGGAGGGAGTGGACTACGTGGTCGCCGACGAGAACGGCACGGTGATCGTGCGCCCGTCGATCAGCTACTTCACCGGCCGCAGCCTGAAGGGGATCGACGAGCTGGTCGACGCGATGCTGGAGCGCGATTCGGGCACCGAGACGATCGCGGTCGAGGAGCGCGAGCGGCTCTACGCGTTCGCGGCCCCCGAGCTCGCCGACGGCAGCCTGCGCGTCGCGGTGGGCATCCCGTAAGGAGCGCGGCGTGCGGCTCAGGCTCCTGATTCCCGTCGCCCTGGTCGCCGCCGCGGCCGCGTTCCTGCTGCTGCGCGGCGGGGACGAGGAGCCGCAGACCCAGCTCCTGCAGGCGCCGCCTCCGCCCTGCGAGCAGTTCAACCCGCCGGTCGAGCTCGAGCGCGACATCGGCAAGCCGCCCAAGACCCCGCCGCCCGGCAAGCTCGTCGCCGTGGTCCGCACCAACTGCGGGAAGTTCGAGATCGCCCTCGACAGCGAGCGCTTCCCGCGCACGGTGGCCTCGTTCGTGCACCTCGCCGAGCACGACTTCTACGTGAACACCTCGGTCCACCGGATCGTCCCCGGCCAGTTCATCGAGGCCGGCGACCCCAGCCAGACCGGCTTCGGCGGGCCCGGCTACGCGGTCACCGAGCGCGTGCCGCCGACCACCCGCTACCCGCGCCTCACCGTGGCGATGTCGAACCCGCGCTCCGACATCCCCGGCATGTCGGGCAGCGCGTTCTTCATCGTCACCGGCCGCGAGGCCGAGCTCCCC
Organism: bacterium; assembly: GCA_002919115.1. Lineage (GTDB taxonomy): Bacteria > Actinomycetota > Thermoleophilia > Solirubrobacterales > 70-9 > RSA11. The sequence goes on along the minus strand of PKER01000259.1, from coordinate 3,386 downwards.
GCCCAGTACGCCATCCTCGGGCGCGTGATCGGCGGCAAGAAGACCATCAACAAGATCGCCTCGCAGGTCGACCCCTCGGGCACCACCGAGCAGCCGGTGGTGTCGATCTTCATCCTCGGGGTCTCGATCGAGCGGCGCTGAGCCGATGAGCGCGCCGCCCGAAGCGCCCGTCTCAGAGCGCGCGCGCTGGGTGCGCCTCGGCCTTGCCGCCGCGCTTGGGCTGCTCGTCCTGTTCGCCGTGCAGGCGCTCTTGGTACGCCCCTACGGGATCCCGTCCGAGTCGATGGAGCCGACCCTCATGCCCGGCGAGGGGATCCTGGTCAACCGCCTCGCCTACCGCCTCGGCGACCCCGAGCGCGGCGACCTCGCCGTCTTCCACCCGCCCGTCGGGGCCCTCGGGGAGGAGGCGCGCTGCGGCGTGCCGCGGCCGCGGCGCTCGCCGTGCCCGGAGCCGACGGCGGAGCACGCCGACGAGGTGTACGTGAAGCGCATCGTCGCCCTGCCGGGCGAGCGCGTCGCGATCGCCGGCGGCGCGCCCGTGGTGAACGGCGAGCCGCTCACCGAGGACTTCGCCACGATCCCCTGCCGCGCGCCCAGCCTCTGCGAGCTGCCGCGCGAGATCGTGGTCCCCGCGGACCACTACTTCGTGATGGGCGACCACCGCGGCGGCAGCATCGACAGCCGCCACTGGGGCCCGGTCCCGCGCGAGTGGCTGGTCGGGCAGGCCTTCCTGCGCTACTGGCCGCCGGGCCGCCTCGGCGGCATCAAGGGCCTGCCGCGCGGCTACACGCTCGACACCGAGGCCCCGTAGCCCCGGCGACTAGCCCTGCTCCTCCTCGGCGGGGGCGCTCAGGTCGAGCACCAGGGCCTCGGCGAGCAGCAGCGTCTTCGCGACGGAGGCCGCGTTCTCGAGCGCGGTGCGGACGACCTTCACGGGGTCGATCACGCCGCGCTCGACCAGGTCGCCGTAGACGCCCGCGAACGCGTCGAAGCCCTCGCGCGGCCCCATCTCGCGCACGCGGGCCAGCACCGCCTGCCCGTCGAAGCCGGAGTTGGACGCGATCCGCGCGACCGGGTCGGCGAGCGCGTCGCGCACGATCCCGACGCCGATCGCCTCGTCCTCGGACCCCTCGAAGCCCGCGAGCGCCTCCTGCGCGCGCAGGAACGCGGTGCCGCCGCCCGGGACGATCCCCTCCTCGAGCGCCGCGCGCGTCGCCTGGACGGCGTCGTCGAGGCGCATGCGCCGCTCGGTGATCTCCGCGTCGGTGTGCGCGCCGACCCGGAACAGCGCGATCTGCGAGGCGAGCCGGGTCTGGCGCTCGGTGAACTTGCGGCGGTAGAACGAGTACGCGGTGTCGTGGGCCTCCTCGCGCATGGCCTTGCGCCGGGCGGCGATCTCCTCGGGGTCGCCCCAGCCCTCGATGATCGTGGTGGTGTGCCGGTCGCTGATCACGCGGTTGGCGCGGCCCAGGTCGTCGAGGGTGAGGGTGTCGAGCTCGAGCCCGCTCTCCTCGGAGACCACCTTCCCGCCGGTCATCACCGCGATGTCGTCCATCATGCGCCGGCGGCGCAGCGCGTAGTCGGGGGGCATCGCCGCCGCCGACTGCAGGACGCCCTGGAACTTGTTGACGAGCAGCATCGCGAGCGCCTCGCCGTCGACGCGCCGGGCGACGATGAACAGCGGCTTGCCCGTCTCCTTGACGAGCTCGAAGACGTGCAGCAGCTCGTGCGCCGACTCCAGCTTGCGGTCGACGAGCAGGATGTAGGGCTCGTCCAGCACCGCCTCGCCGCGCTGCTCGTTGGTGATGAAGTACGGCGATATGTAGCCGCGGTTCCACTTCGTGCCCGAGGTGATCTCGTACTCGATCTCGGTGGTCTGCCCGGGCTCGACGGTGACCACGGCGTCCGGGCCGAGCCGGTCGAAGGCGTCGGCGACCATCTTCGCGACCTCGGGGTCGCCGCCCGAGATCGTCGCGACGCGCTCGAGCTGCTCGCGGCCGTCGACCTCGATCGCCTGCTCGCGCAGGTGCTCGACCGCGCGCTCCACGGCCCACTCGATCCCCCGGCGCAGCGGGACGGGCTCGGCGCCCGCGGCGATGCGGTGGAGGCCCGCGCGGAGCATCGCGCGCGCGAGCAGGATCGCCGTGGTGGTGCCGTCGCCGGCGTTGTGGTTGGTGTTGGCCGCGGCCTCGCGCACGAGCGTCGCGCCGAGGTTCTTCGCGCGGTCGGCGAACTCCAGCTGGCTTGCGACGCTCACCCCGTCGTTGGTGATCGTGAGGCCGCCCTCGTCCAGGGTCGGCTTGTCCTCGGGCCGGATGTAGAGGACGTTGCGCCCCCGCGGGCCCAGCGTGACTTCGACGGCGTCGGCCACGGCGTCGACCCCGGCGAGCAGGGCGCCGCGCGCGGCATCGTTGAAGAGCAGCTGCTTGGTCCCCATCGTCGTCAGGTCTTCACACGCGCCCCGCAGCGCCGGTACCGTGCGGGGCTCCTCCCACGGCGCGGAACCTTATCGACCGGTGTGCGCGGCGGGCGGTCACGAGGACGCGCCCTCCGTGGGCGGGGCGCCGGCCTCGGGCTCGCCGTCGGCGGGGCCGTCTGCGGGCGCCGCGTCGGCCCCGGAGCCGGTGCCATCGGAGGCCTCCGGCTGCTCGGCGCCCAGCGCCCAGCCGAGCTGCTTCATCAGGGCGCGCTGGAGGGTCTGCGTGGCCGCGCGCATCTCCCCGGGCTGCTCGGCGTAGATGTCGGGCGTGCGCAGGCCGGTCTCGAGCGCGAGGTCGACTGCGTCCTCGATCACGGTGCCGTCGTCGTCGCGCCCGAGCGAGAGGTGCAGGGCGAGGCCGGCCGCGAGCGCGAGCGCGAGCGGGTTCTGAAAGCCGTCGGGCTGGTCGGGATCCGCGGCGAACGGGTAGTAGGCGCCCGCCCCTCCCGCGCCCACGACGCCGGCCGCATACAGCGTCGGCGTCCCGGTGATCGCGATGGCCTGGCCGATGAGGGCGTCGCCCAGGGCGGGGGCGGTCGCGACCACGTCGAAGCGCCCGGGCTCGGCGACGAGCGCCGCCGCCGCGTCGCCGGCGCCCAGGGACTCGAACTCCACGTCGGGGCGCCCCGAGCGCTCGCGCTCGACCGCCGCCTCCCACGCGGGCGCCCCCTCGGGCGATGAGACCGTGCACAGGCGCCCCATGCGCCGCTCCGCGTAGTCCGCGGCGAGCGCGAGCGCCTCGGCCTCGCGGCCGGGCTGGGCCGCTACGACGGCGAGGTCGAGGCGGGCGATCCGCTTCTTGCGCAGCGGGCTCTGGCGGGCGAGCGTGGAGCGGTAGCGGACCTGGGTGACCAGGGCGTGCGGCTCGAGCGCGCCGCGCAGCGCAGCGCGCTCGGCCTCGCCCGGG
>PKER01000387.1 GCA_002919115.1 bacterium | reverse complement strand
CGCAGCCCGCGCCCGCCGCGCCCGCGGGCTGCGTCGTCTAGCTTTGTGCGCGATGGCTGACCTCGGCACGATCGCGCTGGGCACCTGGAGCGGCGGCGCGTTCATGCGCTTCGGCGAGGACGTCGGCGCGGAGCGCCTCGAGGCCCTCCTGCGGCCCGGCGGCGGGATCGACACGGTGATCACCGCCGACGTCTACGGCCAGGGCGCGGCCGACGAGCTGCTCGGCCGCGCGCTCGCCGGAGTCCCCAGGGACTCGTACCGCATCGTGGGCGCGGTGGGCCACGACTTCTACGAGGGCGAGCGCCGGGGCGCGAAGGGCTTCCCGCGGTTCACCGACCCGTCCCTGCGCGACGAGGGCGGCTACGCGGCGTACCTGCGCATGGCGACGGAGCGCAGCCTGGAGCGCTGCGGCGTCGAGCGCTTCGACGTCCTGCTCCTGCACAACCCCGACCGCCGCGGGTACGAGAGCGAGGCCGTGTGGAGCGCGTTGGCCGCGCTGCGCGACGAGGGCCTCGCGGACGCGATCGGCGTCGCGCCCGGGCCGGCGAACGGGTTCACGCTCGATCTGATCCGCTGCTACGAGCGCTTCGGCGAGCTGATCGACTGGGCGATGATCATCCTCAACCCGCTCGAGCCGTGGCCGGGCGAGCTCGGCCTCGACGCGGCGCGCGACGCGGACGTCAGCGTGATCACCCGCGTCGTCGACTACGGCGGGCTGTTCTGGGGCGATCTGCGGCCGGATACCCCGCTCCACGAGCACGACCACCGCCGCTTCCGCCCGGAGGGCTGGATCGCAGCCGGGCTGGAGCGCGTCGAGCGCATGCGCCCGATCGCCGCGCGTTACGGCCTCAGCCCGCTGCAGCTCGCCTGCCAGTGGAACCTGGCCCACCCGGCCGTGCGCTGCGTGGTGCCGACGCTGATCCAGGAGGCCGGGCCCGGCGCCCGGCCGATCGAGGACAAGCGCCGCGAGCTCGCCGGCCTGCCCCCGGAGGTGCTCCTGGAGCCGAACGACGTGGACTCGATCCGCGCGATCGGCGACAACACCGGCTGCATGTCGCTCAAGGGCGCAAGCCCCGAGCACGAGGGCCCCGAGGCCCCCGACCGCTGGCCGCTCACCGACGAGCTCGCCGCGGCGGGCTCGCGCTACGGCGTGGACCCCGCGCGCGACCTCGTCGCGCGCGCCTGAACCCGCCCGGCCCGCGATCGAGCGCGTCGCCGGGTGCGGGCGGCTAGGCCGACTCCTCCTTGAGCAGGCCGGCCGGGTCCTCTTCGGCGACCGCCTCGGTGACGAGCGTGGGCCTGCGGCCCTCGGTGATCGTCTCCTTGGTCACCACGCACTTGCGCACGTCGCGGCGCGAGGGCAGCTCGAACTGCACGTCGAGCAGGGTCTCCTCGAGGATCGAGCGCAGCCCGCGGGCGCCGGTCTCGCGCTCGAGCGCGCGGTCGGCGATGGCGCCCAGCGAGTCCTCGGCGAAGACCAGCTCGATGTCGTCGAACTCGAAGAAGCGCTTGAACTGCTTGGTGAGCGCGTTGCGCGGCTCGGTGAGGATCGTGATCAGGTCCTCGCGGGTGAGCTGGTGGATCGGCGCGATCACGGGCAGGCGGCCGATGAACTCCGGGATCAGGCCGTACTCGATCAAATCCTCGGGCAGGACGTGCTCGAACAGCTCGCCCGGGTCGCGGCGCTCGCGCGAGGAGACCTCGGCGCCGAAGCCCACGCCGTTGCGGCCGATCCGCCGCTCGATGATCTTGTCGAGGTTCGCGAAGGACCCGCCGCAGATGAACAGGATGTTCGTGGTGTCGATGGTGAGGAACTCTTGGTGCGGGTGCTTGCGCCCGCCCTGCGGCGGCACCGAAGCCTGGGTGCCCTCGAGGATCTTGAGCAGCGCCTGCTGGACGCCCTCGCCGGACACGTCGCGCGTGATCGACGGGTTGTCGGCCTTGCGCGCGATCTTGTCGATCTCGTCGATGTAGATGATCCCGGTCTCGGCCTTCTTGACGTCGTAGTCGGCCGCCTGGATCAGCTTGAGCAGGATGTTCTCGACGTCCTCCCCGACGTAGCCGGCCTCGGTGAGCGCCGTCGCGTCGGCGATCGCGAACGGCACGTTGAGGATCCGGGCCAGCGTCTGGGCGAGCAGCGTCTTGCCGCAGCCGGTCGGTCCGAGCAGCATGATGTTCGACTTCTGCAGCTCGATGTCGTCGTCGCCGCCCTGCTGGCGGATCTGGACCCGCTTGTAGTGGTTGTAGACGGCGACCGAGAGGGCGCGCTTCGCCTTGTCCTGGCCGACGACGTACTCCTGGAGGATGTCGTAGATCTCAGCGGGCTTCGGCAGGTTCTCGAGCTCGAAGCTCGGCGGCGCGGTGAGCTCCTCGTCGATGATCTCGTTGCAGAGGTCGATGCACTCGTCGCAGATGTAGACACCCGGACCGGCGATCAGCTTCTTGACCTGACGCTGCGACTTCCCGCAGAAGCTGCAGAGGAGCTGTTCGTTCGAGTCGGTCGGGCGTGCCAAGTTGCCTCCTTCGGCGTGTGCGTGCTGCCGGACCTACCGGCCTCAGATTACGGCAACGGCGCTCCGGCGTCCTGACGCGAACCAGTTACTTCGCCGCGTCCCCTGTCCCTTCCGTTGCGCGCAGCCTTGCAAAGCGGGGCGCGAACGACGCGCCACTGCGTCGAGTACCGTGGGGGCGACGGGGGGGTCGAACGATAAGGAGGCTGAATGAGACGTTCCCTCATCCTGGTGACCCTCACCGCGCTTCTTGCAGTGCCCACGCTCGCCTCGGCGGGCGAGCAGAAGGCCGCGAGCGGCCCGAAGGCGACCGGTTCGCCGGACCTCACCGTGAGCTTCGTCCTGCGCACCGTGAACGGCAAGCCGACCGAGCTGCGCAAGTTCAAGTTCAGCAAGCTCCAGGCCACCTGCAAGAAGGAGACCGTCGTCCTGATCAAGGGCAAGGTGTCCCGCATCAAGGTGAAGGCCAACAAGACCTTCCGCCACATCATCAAGCGCAAGGGGAAGAGCGTCCGCATCGAGGGCCGCGTCCGCAACCGCGGCGCCAAGGTGACCGGGTTCTTCCGCGCGAAGGGCAAGTTCAGCGGCCAGAAGGGCTGCGACAGCGGCAAGGTCCGCTGGAAGGCAACCCGCACCTGAGGCCGAGCGCTTCGCCCCGCCGGCGTCCGCGTGGCGCCGGCGGGCGGCGCGGCCGCCGGGCGAAAGGGAGACCGTGACCCGAGCGCCTACCGGTGCTCGAGCACGCGGTCGACGATGTTGTACTCCTTCGCCTCCTCGGCGCTCATGAAGTAGTCACGCTCGGTGTCCTGCGTGACCTTCTCGAGCGGCTGCCCGGTGTGCTTGGAGATGATCTCGTCGAGCCGCTTGCGCACGTCGATGATCTCGCGCGCGTGAATCTCGATGTCCGTCGCCTGGCCGGAGAACCCCGCCGAGACCTGGTGGATCAGGATCTTCGAGTTCGGCAGCGCCATGCGCTTGCCAGGCGCGCCGCCGGCCAGAAGAAGAGCCCCCATGCTCATCGCCACCCCGACGCAGATCGTCTGCACGTCGGGCTTGATGAACTGCATCGTGTCGTAGATCGCGAGCCCCGCGTACACCGACCCGCCCGGCGAGTTGATGTACATGGAGATGTCCTTGTCGGGGTCCTCGGACTCCAGGTGGATGAGCTGCGCGACGATGAGGTTGGCGATCTGGTCGTCGACGGGCTGGCCGAGGAAGACGATGCGCTCGTTGAGCAGGCGCGAGTAGATGTCGAACGACCGCTCGCCGCGGGCGGTCTGCTCGACGACCATGGGAACGAGGGGCATGGGCGGTGATCCTTTCGCGTCTTTCGTTACAAAGTGCAACCAGTGGGTTGCGCGTGCAGGCACGATATCATGTGCAACCGTCCAGTTGCACCAAGGAGGAGCATCGATGGAGACGCTCGAAGGTAGGACGGTGACCCGCGAAGAGGAGTTCGAAGCGAGCGCCGACCAGGTCTGGCGGGCGCTCACCGATGAGGCCATCCTCGAGCAGTGGCTCGCGGAGGAGGTTGAGCTCGACCTCCGCGAGGGCGGGGAGGTGCGCGTCCGCGACGACGGCGAGGAGCGTCGCGGCCGCGTCGAGGACGTCGACGAGGGTCGTCGCCTCGCGTTCACCTGGGCGCGCGAGGGCGAGCTGCCTTCGCTCGTCGAGTTCGAGCTCGTGCCTTGCATCTCGGGCACGCGGCTGATCGTCACCGAGACCGTGCCGGACGGCGTCCCGATCGCCCTCACGGGGGCCGCCTGGGCGCTCACCGCCTTCGCGCTGCGCGGCGCCCTCGCCCCGGCGACCGTGCCGCAGAGCGTCCTCTGAGGGGCCCCGCGTGGCTCGGACCGAAGCCGTCTTCGACGCGCTCGGCGATCCGACTCGCCGCCACATCGTCCTGTCGCTGGCGCGCCGCTCCGCGAGCGCGACCGCCTTGGCCGCCGAGCTCCCGATCAGCCGGCAGGCCGTCGCCAAGCACCTCGTGAGCCTGCGCGACGCGGAGCTCGTCGTCGCCGAGCGCGTCGGCCGGGAGACGCTGTACACGCTGGACCCGCGCCCGCTCGCCGAGGCGGCGCGGTGGATCGAGCGCGTCGGCGAGGAGTGGGACCGGCGCCTCGCGTCCCTGCGCGGCGTGCTGGACAAGCCGGGCGACGAGCCCGGCCTCAATCGGCCATCTCCGAATATCTAAGCCGAATCGGCTCAGATTCTTGCACCTGGGCCGTACAGGCATTACACTTGCGAGTGTGAGTTGGCACTCTCCCCTGTAGAGTGCCAAGCGCTCACGGCGGTCGCTAGCCCATTCGCCCGCCCAGAGCGCGTAAGCACTTGCGTTTGTCCCTTTCGAGAGAGACCCCACGACGGAGGTAGCACGTATGAACCTGAAGCCCCTCGGCGATCGGCTGATCGTGGAGCCGGTTGAGGAGGAGGAGACGACGGCGAGCGGCATCGTCCTGCCGGACACCGCCAAGGAGAAGCCCCAGAAGGGCAAGGTCCTCGCGGTCGGTGACGGCAACTGGGACGAGGACGGGGAGAAGCGCATCCCGCTCGACGTCAAGGAGGGCGACGAGATCCTCTACTCCAAGTACGGCGGGACGGAGCTCAAGATCGACGGCAAGGACCTCCTGGTCCTGCGCGAGTCGGACGTTCTCGCCAAGGTCGTCTGAGGCTCAACGAAGGCTTTGCCAACCCCGCCCGGGGAACCGGCCTGAAAAGCGTTTGACACCAAGGAGGAACTAGCAACCGATGGCTCACAAGGAGCTCAAGTACGACGCGGAGGCGCGCGCGGCCCTACAGGCCGGCGTCGACGCGGTCGCCAACGCGGTGAAGGTCACGCTCGGCCCGAAGGGCCGCTACGTCGTGCTCGACAAGAAGTTCGGCGCGCCGACCATCACCAACGACGGCGTCACGATCGCGCGCGAGATCGAGATCGAGGACGTCTTCGAGAACCAGGGCGCTCAGCTCGTCCGCGAGGTGGCCACCGCGACCAACGACGTCGCCGGTGACGGCACCACCACGGCGACCCTGCTCGCGCAGACGATCGTCCGCTCGGGCCTGAAGAACGTCGCCGCCGGCGCCAACCCGCTCGCCCTGCGGCGCGGCATCGAGAAGGCGGTCGACCAGGTCGTCGAGCACCTGCGCGAGAAGCAGTCGCAGGACATCTCCGGCAAGGAGCAGATCGCCCGCGTCGCCGAGATCTCCGCGGCTGACGAGGAGATCGGCAACATCATCGCCGACGCCATCGAGAAGGTCGGCAAGGACGGCGTGGTGAACGTCGAGGAGGGCCAGACCTTCGGGATGGAGCTCGAGTTCACCGAGGGCATGCAGTTCGACAAGGGCTACATCTCGCCCTACATGGTCACCGACCAGGAGCGCATGGAGGCCGTCCTCGACGAGCCCTACATCCTGATCGCGAACCAGAAGATCGGGAACGTGCGCGAGCTGCTGCCGGTGCTCGAGCAGGTCATGCAGTCGGGCAAGCCGCTGCTGATCGTCGCCGAGGACGTCGAGGGCGAGTCGCTCGCCACGCTCGTCGTCAACAAGCTGCGCGGCACGTTCACCGGCGTCGCGGTCAAGGCCCCGGGCTTCGGCGATCGCCGCAAGCGCATGCTCGAGGACATCGCGATCCTCACGGGCGGCGAGGTGATCACCGAGGAGATGGGCCTCAAGCTCGAGAACACCCAGCTCTCGCAGCTCGGTAAGGCCCGTCGCGTCGTCGTCTCGAAGGACACGACCACGATCATCGACGGCGCCGGCGACAAGGACCAGATCGAGGGCCGCATCAACCAGATCCGCCAGGAGATCGAGAACACCGACTCCGACTTCGACCGGGAGAAGCTCCAGGAGCGCCTGGCGAAGCTCGCGGGCGGTGTCGCGGTCGTCAAGGTCGGCGCTGCCACCGAGACCGAGATGAAGGAGAAGAAGCACCGCGTCGAGGACGCCCTGCAGGCGACCCGCGCGGCGCTCGAGGAGGGCATCGTGCCGGGCGGCGGCGTCGCCCTGCTGAACGCCCAGGAGGCCATCGACACGAAGGGCCTCGACGGCGACGAGGCGACCGGTGCGGAGATCATCCGCAAGGCGCTCGAGGAGCCGATCCGTCAGATCTCCGAGAACTCGGGTCTCGAGGGTTCGGTCGTGGTCGAGAAGGTCCGCTCGATGAAGCCCGGCGAGGGCCTCAACGCGGCGACCGGCGAGTACGGCGACCTGATCAAGGCCGGCGTGATCGACCCGACCATGGTCACGCGCTCGGCGCTGCAGAACGCCGCCTCGATCGCGAAGAACATCCTCACGACCGAGTGCATCGTCGCCGAGATCCCCGAGAAGGAGAACGCGGGGGCCAGCATGCCCGACATGGGCGGCATGATGTAAGTCCCTCTTTCCGAGGGAGTCTTCGGGAAAGGCCCGGGCCAAGCGCCCGGGCCTTTTTCGTTGGGCCTGTGCACGCGCGGTTGCAGGCGAGCGGGAACCGGCAGGGATGCGCGGTCGGTCGGCGAATATCGCGCGCACTGTTAGCGGAGCGGGGGAACCGCCCGAGAGGGGCGAGGGATACCGCCCGCGCGAAAAAGGAGATCTATACGTGACATACGCGCGTACCCGCCGCGCTGCGTGGTGGCTCCGCTACGTGTGGACCAGCCCAGTTCCGGCGATCTTCGTCGCTGTTTGCATGGCGCTGCTGCCGAGCGTGGCGAGCGCGGATCCTGGTCACCCCGGGGTGCCCGACGATCCGAAGGTCGTGTTCGTTGAGCGCTTCGAGAACGTCCAGAATCCGCCGGATCCGGGGCCTCCGGTGGTGGCCGGACAGCATGAGCTGCTTAACGCCTACACCGGGCCTGCGCCGCTGGCGATGACCTACTTCGCCCAGGGGATCTGGATCGATCTGGGCCAGTGCAACGGCGTGATCCTTTCCGCGAACACGCCTGTCCCGGGCGGCTCCTGCGGAGCCACCCCGTGGAGCGAGCTCCAGGTTCTGGCCCAGGCCCTGGGCAACTTCGAGCCGCCGGCGTCCGGTGCGGCCTTCAACCACGTGCTGGCGCAGTGGACTTCGAGCAATCCGGTGCCTACCACCCCGGATCCGACGATCCGTACCGAGAAGGACATCCCGCTCGAGGCCCAGCACCGGTTCCTGACGGGCTCGATCGACATCGGGGTCACGAGCTGCGACGTCGCCCACCCGGCGCTGCGGTTCTTCCTGATCGATGCGGGCACCGACATCCCGGTGGAGACCGGCGCGGTCGATCCCTGCACCGATCCGCGCGGCACGGCGCTCAACGCCGAGATGCGCTACGGCCGGTTCGCGGCCAACAGCGCAGCCCTGATCAACGCCGCGAACGTGCGCTTCAAGGTGACCAACAACCAGGGCGACTTCACCGGCAACGACTACGCCGTCGACAACCTGCGGCTGCTCGACGGCACGCCGCAGCTCGACAAGGCGTTCAAGCCGAACCGCACGTCCGTGGGCGGCATCACGCGCCTGACGTTCACGATCACGAACACGTCGGAGCTCGCGGGCAAGCCGGGCTGGAGCTTCACCGACAAGCTCCCCAAGACGCTGCGCGTCGCGAAGCAGGCGAACGTCGCGACCGACTGCCCGAACGCAGCGGTCAACGCGCGCAAGCGCAACATCCGCGTGCAGGGCGACCTCAACGCGGGCATGGTGTCGTGCCAGGTCTCGCTCGACGTGAAGGTCCTGAAGCCCGGCAAGCACACCAACGGCCGGGCCAACATCGCCAAGCACCGCGGCATCGAGCTGCCCGGCCAGGCGGCCGTGCGGGCGCTGCCGGCGAAGCTCACGATCGCAAAGGCCGTTGACCGCGCCCGCGCCTACCCGGGCGAGAAGCTCAACTACACGATCACCGTCCGCAACAAGGGCAAGGGCGACGCCAAGAAGGTGCGCGTCTGCGACCAGCTCCCGAACGGCCTCAAGTTCGTGAAGGCCCCGGGTGCGAAGAAGCGCTCGGCCTCGAAGGCCTGCTGGCGAGTCGCGACCATCGCGGCGGGTAAGTCCGTGAAGTTCCGCGTCACGGCGCGGATCACGGGCGTCTTCTCCGGCCGGCTGGTCAACACCGCGACCGTCAATGGGGCGGCCGCGAACGCCGCCGCGGCGACCGCTGCGGTCACCGTGGTGAGCCCCGGCTGTCGCTGCTAGCGGTCGGTTCGAGCCGAACCTGAGGACGAGGGCCCGGGACCTCCCGGGCCCTCTGTCTTTCAGGCCGCGGGCGCGGCCGGGTCAGGCCCCGCCGAGCACCTCGGCCATCGCGCGCGGCTGGACGCCCAATGCTTCGGCGTCGGCCGTGCCGCGCGCCGAGACCATCGGCACCTCGAGCAGCTCGGCCTCCTCCCAGGTCGCGAAGGCCGCGTTGCCCATGACGCGCCGCAGCGCCCGCAACCCGAGCCGCACCACGTTCAGCGGGACGTGCACGATGGGTCGCGGCGTGCCGGCCGCCTTGGCGACGAGCCGGGCCATCTGCTCGTAGGTGAGCGTCTCCGGGCCGGCGAGCTCGTAGCGGCGCGGCTCGCCGTCGGTGCGCCCCAGATCGGCCATCACGCACCGGGCGACGTCCTGAGCCCAGATCGGCTGGTAGGCGGCCTGGCCCTTTCCGGAGATCGGCAGCACCGGCAGCAGCGCGAGGCGGCGGGTGAGGCGGACCCAGGGGTCGTCGCGGTCGTAGACGATCGAGGGGGCGAAGATCGTCGTCTGCAGCGGCGAGCGGGCGACGGCGCGCTCGGCGGCGGCCTTGGCGCGGAAGAAGCGCGTGCGCTGGAACTCCGTGGCGCCCAGCGCGGAGAAGAAGACGAAGCGCTCGACCCCCGCGGCCTCCGCGGCGCGCAAAAGGCGCGCGGTGGCGAGGCCGTTGAGCTCCTCGACGCGGCCGGTCGGCTGGTCGCGGATGGCGGCCGCTAGGTGGATCACGGTGTCCACGCCGCGCAGGGCCTGGCGCCGGATCAGCGGGTCGCGCATCTCGCCCAGGTCGCCGAGGGCGATGCGGACCTCGACGCGGTTGCGCCCGAGCCGCCGCGGGTCCCGCACGAGCGCGCGCACCTCGGCGCCCGATTCGAGCAGCATCGGCAGCAGGGCCCGCCCCACCGTCCCGGTTGCGCCCGTGAGCAGGATCACCGTGGGGGGAGGTTATTGGTCCTGGGCGGCGAAGCGGACGGCCCGGCACATAGAATGCGCGCGCCGCGGGCCACCCAGGCGTCGCGGCGTTCACCGACCAACTGAACTTCGAAGGGAACCAGACCGTGGCCTACGTCATCGCCGAACCGTGCATCGGCCAGAAGGACAACTCGTGCGTCGAGGTCTGTCCGGTCGACTGCATCCACCCGACGCCTGACGAGCCTGACTACGACTCGGTGGAGCAGCTCTACATCGACCCGGACGAGTGCATCGACTGCGACGCCTGCGTCGAGGCCTGCCCGGTGGACGCCTGCTTCGCGGAGGACCAGCTCCCCGCCGAGTGGGCGCACTACGCGGAGATCAACGCCCAGTACTTCCAGTAGCCCGCCCGACGTTCAGCCCTGGTCGTCGTTTTTCGAACACCAGGGCTGAACACGGCCAGGCCCCAACGGCACGTTCAGCCGTAGTCGTCGTTTTTCGACGACGTGGGCTGAAAGTCGCGGGGCGGCCTACTGGATGACCGGCAGCTCGGTCCCGCTGACCGAGCCGTTGCCGTTGCCGGCGGCGATGGGCGCCGGTGCGGGCTGCACGACCGGCAGCGCCTGCGGCGTGGCGGCGAGGATGCCGCGTGCCGCCTGCCTGATCGCGACCGAGGCGGGGTCGTTCGGGTTCTCGAGGACGAGCGGGTTGCCGTTGTCGGCGTGGCTGCGCAGGTCCTCGGAGAGCGGGACCTTGCCGAGCAGCGGCACGTCGAGCTCGTCCGCGAGCAGCTGGCCGCCACCCTCGCCGAAGATCGTGAAGCGCTGGCCGTCGGGAGTGGTGAAGCCCGACATGTTCTCGATGACGCCGAGCACCTCGAGGTCGACCTTGTTGGCCATCTCGGCAGCGCGGCGCGCCACCGTCTGCGCGGCGGGCTGCGGCGTGGTGACGATCGCGAACTTCGCCTGCGGCAAGAGCTGGGCGAGCGTCATCGACACGTCGCCGGTGCCGGGCGGCAGGTCGATCAGCAGGTAGTCGAGCTCGCCCCAGTCGACGTCCTCGAGGAACTGCTGGATGGCCTTGTGGAGCATCGGGCCGCGCCAGACGACGGCGGCGTTGGGCTCGATGAAGAAGCCGATCGACATCACCTTCACGCCGGCCGGGCCCTCGAGCGGGATGATCTTCCGCTGCGCGTTGACGTCGGGCCGGCCCTCGACGCCCAGCATGCGCGGGATCGAGTAGCCGTAGACGTCGGCGTCGAGCGCGCCGGCGGAGGCGCCCTCGGCGGCGAGCGCCGCGGCCAGGTTGGCCGTCATCGTGGACTTGCCGACGCCGCCCTTGCCGGACGCGACGCAGATCACGTTCTTGACCTGGGCGAGCGCGCCCTCCGGGAGCCGGTTGCGGCCCAGCGTCTGCTGCAGGCGGCTGCGCTCCTCGTCGGAGAGCACGTCGAACTCGACGGCGACGGACGTGACGCCCTCGAGCTGGCTCACGTTCTCGACCACGGCCTTCTGGAAGTGCGAGCGGATCGGGCACCCCGGGGTGGTCAGCGAAACGATCACGCCGACACGGCCGTCCTCGGCGATGTCGATCGCGCGGACCATGCCCAGCTCGACGATGTTGCGCCGCAACTCGGGGTCGATCACCGCGCGCAACTTCTCGGTGACCTGCTCCTGCGTGGGAAGAGTCATCGCGATCCATTGTGTCAAACGCCGTTCCACCGCCGCCGAAGCTGCGATCCTCCTGCCATGCCCAGACGCCACCCGCCCTTCGGCCACGGCGCCCGCAGCGCCGCCGCCGCGCTTGCCCTGATCGCCACGCTCGTCCTGGTCGGCTGCGGAGACGACGCCGAGGAGGAGACGCAGGAGCCGACGGTGAAGCGCACCTGCTCGGCCCAGCATCCCGGGATCTCCGGCTGGGACGGCTTCGCCCCCGTCGACCCGACCACGGGCGAGATCGACGTCAGCGGCTTCAACAGCTACCTGAAGAGCGCCGAGCCGCCGATCAGCACATCGCCGTGCGACGCGGCCTACGTGTTCGCCGCGGGCATCGTCGAGAACGGGCCGGAGGTCACCGTGAACGTGGCCCCGGAGGGCACACCCGACGCGACCGCCACGATCGTCGCCGAGGGCCTCGAGGACGACTCGATCGCCGCGCAGCGCTGGACCCTGCAGTTCGCGAGCGCGAACGGCGACCGGATCAAGGTCGTGCAGGCGAACACCGAGTACCGCTGCCAGAAGGGCCGGGGCCAGCGCAACTTCTCGTCCGAGCTCTGCATGTAGCCGACGGGCGGACGTTTTCCCGCGAAGACAAACGGGCCTCGGGGGGAGGCCCGTCTGCCGGGGAGGAGAGGGTTTTCGGTCTACTCGCGAGTCTTGGCGAGCAGTCTCTCCGAGCCGCTCCCTCAGCGCGGCTCGGGCTAAGCCTCAGACCAGCGCGCCGATGCGCTCGCTGATCGTGGCCTGCGCGTCCTTGACGGCGCGCTCCGCGCGGGTGCGGTTCTCGCGCACGACCTTCTCGACGCGGGCGCGGTTGCCCTCGACGAGCGCCTCGGCCTGCGAGCGGCGCTGGCGCAGGTTGCGCTCCAGCCGGTTGCGGGTCTTGCGCACGCGGGTGGAGAGCTTGCGGCGCGCCTGGCCGCCGCGGCGCTCGAACTTGTTCAGCTCGCGCTCGAGCTGGGTGCGGAGCTCCTTGAGCTCGCGCTCGCGCTTGGCGGGGTCGGTCCAGGGCTTCACGTTGTCGGCGGCGACGAGGGCGACGCCCACCGGGACGTCGACGGCGCGCTCAGCGGCCTGACGGACGTAGGCGACGGCGACGTCGACTGAGCGCTCCTCGCGCTTGGTGGCGCCCTGCGCGGTCTTCGCGCGGGTCTTGGTGGTCGTGGTCTTCGCCTTGGGCTTGGAGGAGGAGGCGTTGGCTGCCATTTGGGACTCCTTTGGAGGGCTTGGCTTAAGTTCCTTACTTCTAACAATATTCACTCTAGCAGCGAACACATGTTCTTACAAGCCCCGGGGCGCGGGGTTACAGGGCGCGCCTGCGCCCGTGGCCGAGCGCTGGCGGCGCGCACCGGCTTCGGGGCGGCGGGCAGGGGGAAGGGCCGGGCGGCCGGGTCGCGACTGAGGCCCCTTGTCGTGTGGGCGAGAAAGGCCGATCGCGTGGGTGGCTAGGCGGTGGCGCCCGCCCTCGCCAGCCAGGACTCCGGCTCGTCCAGCTCCGCCAGGGTCGGCAGCGCCTCCGGCCCGTCCCAGACGCGGTTCAGCCCCTCGATCCCGGCGCGCTCGGCGACCGCGTCGCAGAAGCGCTTGCCGCGCTCGTACTGCTCGAGCTTCATGCCCAGGCCGAGCGCCCTGGCGATCGCGGCGCCGAGCCCCGTGCGGGCACGGCGGGCGTCGAGGGTCGCGCGCATGGCGGCGAGCTCGGCGTCGGCGGCGGTCGCCGCGTCCATCACGTGCTCCGCGTAGCCCTCGAGGACGGACATCGTGCCCTGGATGCGGTCGAGCAGCTCGGCCTGGCGCGGGCCCGCGAGCGCGCGGGTGAGCTCGCCGCGCAGCGCCTTGCCGAGCGTCTCGCGCGGGTCGCTGAACAGGGCCCGCTTGAGGCCCCCGGCGATCCGCCCAAGGTCGAGGTCGGCGGAGGCGGCCTCGATCAGCTCGCGCAGGAGCCCGGAGAGGTGGCCGCGCAGCCACGGAACGGCGGCGAACTGCACGGCGTGCGTCTGCTCATGCAGCAGGACCCACTCGACGAAGCGCGCCTCGCCGGCCCCGATCTGCTCGGCGACGGACCGCGCGTTGGCGCTCACGATCATCAGGCCCGGCGGGCGGTCCGAGCCGTCGAGCGCGACGCGGAGCTGGCCGACCACGCGCCGCGCCGC
>PKER01000381.1 GCA_002919115.1 bacterium | reverse complement strand
CGCGCGCTCGGCCGCGGCGACGGCCGCGCGCACCCCGTCGTGGGTCTGCTCCGGCTGGGTGTGCGTGAGCAGGACCGCCGTGCGGATCTCGTCGGGCCCCGCGTTCGTGCGGCTCACGCGTCCACCTCCTCGACGGCAGCCTCAAGGTCCGCGATGCCCTCGCCCGAGCGCGCGCACCACACGAACGTCTCACGGTTGCCCTTGGGGCCCGGCAGCCCCGAGGGCGCGAACCCGCGCACCGCGAGCCCCAGCTCGGCCGCCGCGCGCGCCACCACGAGGACGGCCTCGCGCCGGTCGGCCCGGTCGCGCACGACGCCGCCCTTCACGCGCTGCCTGCCGAGCTCGAACTGCGGCTTCACCATCGCCAGGATCTCACCGTCGGGCGCGACCGCCTCCGCCACCGCGGGCAGGACCTTGGTGAGCGAGATGAACGACACGTCGATCGTCGCCAGGCTCGGCACGTACGGCAAATCCTCGGGGACGAGCGAGCGCGCGTTGTAGCGCTCGATCACGTGCACGCGCTCGTCGTTGCGCAGCGCCCAGTCGAGCTGGCCGTGGGCCACATCCAGCGCGATCACCCGGGCCGCCCCGCGCTGCAGCATGCAGTCGGTGAACCCGCCGGTCGAGGCGCCCACGTCCAGGCAGTCACGCCCGGCCACGTCGATGCCGAGCGCGTCCAGCGCGTTGGCGAGCTTCTCGCCGCCGCGCGATACGAACCGCCTCCCCTCGACGACGAAGAGCTCCGCGTCGGGGTCGATCAGCTCGCTCGGCTTCGCGATCGTGCGCCCGTGCTCGCCGAGCCGCACGCGCCCAGCGCGAATCGCCTCGGCCGCGCTCGACCGCGAGCGGGCGAGGCCACGCTCGGCAAGAACGGTGTCCGCGCGCCGGGCTCGCATGGCGCCAGAAGGTACCGGGCGCGCCGCGAGCTGCGCTGAGATCGTGTGACCGGGGTCACACACAAAGCGCACGTACGTTCGTAGTCTGACGACCGGATGGCTACCCGAGCGATTCCACTGTCGGTACACGCAGGGCTGGAGACGATCGCCGCTCCGATCGTGATGGCCGCTCCGTTCGCGCTCGACTTCGGCACGGCGGCGACCATCGCCTGCGTCGCGATCGGCGCGGTGCTCCTCGGTCTCGCCCTTCAGGTACCGGGCCCGCAGCGCGTGATCCCGCTGGGCGCTCACGCCGGCTTCGACTACGCGCTGGCCGCGATCGCCGTGGCCGCGGGCACGCTGATCGGCGTCGCAACCGGGTCCTGGGTAGCAACGGTCTTCATGGTCGGGATGGGTGCCGCCCATGTGCTGCTGACCGCATCGACGCGGTTCAGCGCACCCCGCGGCACCTGACAATCACCGGCCTCCCTCAAAACACGCACAAACACATACTCTCCTCCCTGTACCCCGAGACGCCCCGCCGCGAGGTGGGGCGTTTCGTTTCAGGGGTCCGCGCCCAGGGACGCGATCGGGGCCGCTAGGCCGAGCCGAAGCGCAGCCGCGCGACGAGGTCGTCGAAGCTAGCCGCGTCGGGGTTCCCGCTGCAGCGCAGGAGCACGCCGTCCCCATCCTCCTCCAGGCGCATCCCGCTCCACGCGCGCCACGCCTCCACGGCCGGCTCCTCTCCGCGCTCGTCGAGCCAGACGTTCCAGACGTGCAGGCGCGTAGGGACCTTCACGGAGTACTCGATCCGCGCCTCGCGCTGCTCGGCGGCCCACAGCCTAAGCGTCCGCCCGCGCTCGGCGGCGTCGCGCCGGCGCAGCAGGCCCTCGTCCACGCGCAGCTCGAGCCCCTGCGCGGGCCGCTCCCGCGCCCGCTCGAACTCGACCTCGATCAGCGTCCCGGGCTCCAGCTCGCGCCGGTAGATCGCGTGCACGAGCCCGCCCTCGAACTCGATGGGCTTGCCCACCGAGTCCATGAAGCGCCGCTCGAAGGTCTCGGACTTGCCGCCCGCGCCCACGCCGGGCCGGCCCTCAGGAGGCCTTCGCGCCGACGCCCAGCGCCGCGAGCACGCGCTCGGCGACGGCCTCGCCGGTGAGCCCGACCTCCTCGTGCAGGAGCGCCGGCTTGCCGTGCGTGACGAACCGGTCGGGCAGCCCGACGCGGATCACGCGGGCGCGCTCGCCGGGGCCCTGGGTCTCCTCGAGGTGCTCGAGCACGCCGCTGCCGAAGCCGCCCGCGATGGCGTTGTCCTCGATCGTCACGAGCAGCTCGTGGTCGGCGGCGAGGCGGTTGACGAGCTCGGTGTCGAGCGGCTTCGCGAAGCGCGCGTCGGCGACCGTCGCGCTGATCCCGCGCTCGGCCAGCTCGTTGGCCGCGTCCAGCGCCACCTTGACGCCGAAGCCGTAGCCCAGCAGCGCCACGCGCTCGCCCCGGCGCAGGGTCTCCCCGGTGCCGATCGGGATCAGCTCGGGCGCCTCGGGAAGCGGCGCGCCGATCGCGGTGCCGCGCGGGTAGCGCAGCGCGATCGGCCCCTCGTGGGCGATCGCCGTGTGGACCATGTGGACGAGCTGCGCCTCGTCGCGCGGCGCCATCAGCACGATGTTCGGGAGGCAGCGCATGTAAGAGATGTCGAACGCGCCGTGGTGCGTCGGCCCGTCGTCGCCGACCAGGCCCGCCCGGTCCATCGCGAACGTCACGTCGAGCTTCTGCAGGCAGGCGTCGTGGACGATCTGGTCGTAGGCGCGCTGCAGGAACGTCGAGTAGATCGCGCACACGGGCTTCGCGCCCTGCAGAGCGAGCCCGCACGCGAGCAGCACCGCGTCCTGCTCGGCGATGCCCACGTCGTAGTACTGGTCGGGCAGCTCCTCGAGCAGCTTCTGCAGGCCGGTCCCGCCCGCCATCGCCGCGGTGATCCCGATCACCCGGCGGTCGCGCTTGGCCTCGGCCACGAGCGCGTCGGCAAACACGCTCGTGTAGGACGGCGGCGCGGGCTTCTCCCCCTTGGCCTCGGCGGCGCGCGCCCCCTCGGCCATCTCGCCGCGCACGAGCGGCGTGCGCGCCGCGGGCTTCTTCGGCGCGGGCTTGCCGTCGACGATGGAGCCCGGCTTCGCGGCGTGCCACTTCTCCATGCCCGCGAGGCCGCCCTCCTCCGCGGGCGCGAAGCCCTTGCCCTTGACCGTGTGGATGTGGACGACCACGGGCCGGTCGGCCGCGAGCGCGTCGCTCAGCGCCCGGCGGAGCTGCGTCACGTCGTGGCCGTCGATCACGCCCACGTAGGCGAGGTCGAGCTCCTCGAAGAGGAGCCCCGGCGCCCAGTAGGCCTTGATCGCGGCCTTGATCTCCGGGCCGAGCCGCTCGATGCGGCGCCCCAGCCCCCACGGGAGCTTCGTGAGCCGGGTCTCCACGTCCTCGCGGGCGTGGTAGAGGCGGCGGTTGAGGCGGACCGCGTTGAAGTAGCGGGAGAGCGCGCCGACGTTCGGCGAGATCGACATCCCGTTGTCGTTCAGGACGATCACGATCGGCGTCTGCAGCCCGCCCGCGTTGTGCAGCGCCTCGAAGGCCACGCCGCCGGTCATCGCCCCGTCGCCGATCACCGCGACGACCTTGCCGTCCTCGCCGATCCCCTTGCGCATCGCCTCCTTGAGGCCGACCGCGTAGCCGATCGAGGTCGAGGCGTGGCCCGCGCCCATGATGTCGTGCTCGGACTCGGCGATCGAGCAGAACGGCGCGAGCCCGCCGTACTGGCGGATCGTGTGCAGCCGGTCGCGGCGGCCGGTGAGGATCTTGTGCGGGTAGGCCTGGTGGCCGACGTCCCAGAGGATCTTGTCGCGCGGCGAGTCGAGCAGCGCGTGCAGGACAGTCGCGAGCTCGCAGGTGCCGAGGTTGGCGCCGAAGTGGCCGCCGATCTCACCGATCGTGTCGATGATGAGCTCGCGGACCTCCTGGGCCACCTGCGCGAGCTCCGCGTCGCTCAGGCCCTTGAGGTCGGCCGGCCCGTCGATGCGGTCAAGCAGCCGCTCGCCGGCGGGACGTGTGGTCTCGTCGCTCATGCGTCGATGCCCCATTGTCGCAGCCTCGCGGCGAGACATCGGTCAGGCCCGGCCGACCCCCGGCGCTAGGCCTGGCGGGTGTGGATGAAGTCGCTGATGCCCTCGAGGTCGCGGGTGTCGCCGTCGATCTCGGCGAGCGCCGCGCGCGCGTTCGCGTGCGACTCGGCGGCCAGCTCGCGGGCCCGCTCCAGGCCGAACACGGAGACGTACGTGAGCTTGCCGTGGCGCGCGTCGGAGCGCGACTTGCCGAGCTCGGCCTCGCTGCTTGTGACGTCGAGGATGTCGTCGACGATCTGGAAGAGCACCCCGAGCTCGTCGGCGAAGCGCCGGTAGCGCGCCAGCTCATCCTCCGGCGCGCCCGCGATCAACAGCGGCA
Source organism: bacterium (assembly GCA_002919115.1). Classification (GTDB taxonomy): domain Bacteria; phylum Actinomycetota; class Thermoleophilia; order Solirubrobacterales; family 70-9; genus RSA11. The sequence continues at coordinate 9,256 of PKER01000381.1, read as the reverse complement.
CGAGCACGCTCGCGGCGATCAGCCTGCCCGTCTTGAGCGAGTGGAGCTCCCGCAGGGCATCGGCGTCGTCGCCCAGCTTGCCGGTGACGTCGATGTACTGGCCGCCCACCATGCCTCCGACGCCGGTCGCCGCCGCGAGCTCGCGCAGCGCGGCGACCACGTTCTCGGGCTCACCGCGCTGCTCGCGGCAGAACAGGTTGATCGCCTCCGCGAACAGGCCGTCGCCGGCGAGGATCGCCACGTCCTCGCCGTAGGCGACGTGGAGCGTCGGCCGCCCCCGGCGCAGATCGTCGTCGTCCATCGCCGGCAGGTCGTCGTGGATCAGCGAGTAGGTGTGGATGAGCTCGATCGCCGCGGCGGCCGGCAGCAGGTCGCGCGGGTCGGCGCCCGTGGAGCGCGCCGTCGCCAGGCAGAGCACGGGGCGCACGCGCTTGCCGCCGGCCAGCAGCGAGTAGCGCATCGCCTCGTCGAGGCCGGCGGTGGCGGCGACGCCGGGGAAGGAGAGCTCGCGCAGGTACTCGTCGACGAGCTCGCGCAGCTCGTCGGGGTACGACCCCATCCCGCTCAGCCCTCGCCGGCCGCGCTCTCCCTCAGCGCGCGCTCGATCTCGTTCCCCGCCCGGCCCACGAGGTCCGCGGCCTCGCGCGCGAGCGCCTCGGCCTGCTCGTCGGTCAGCTCGTCCTTGCGCAGCTCGGCGGCGAGCTCGCGCAGGCGCGCGGCGATCGCCTCGATGTCGGCGCCCAGCTCGCTCACCTCCGCGCCGCCTCCAAGTCGCGCGCGACCGCGCCCAGGATCCCGTTGACGAAATCGGGCGCGTCCGCGCCGCAGAACTCCTGCGCGAGGTTCACAGCTTCGTCGATCGCCACCTCGACCGGCACGTCCTCGCGGTGAAGCATCTCATGGAGCGCGACGCGCATGATCGAGAGCTCGAGCGGCGCGATGCGCTCGAGCTTCCAGCCCCGTGCGCGCCTGGCGATCTCATCGTCGAGCTCGTCGGCGTGCTCGGCCGCGCCCTCGGCGAGCTCGCGCGTGAACGGCTTCGCGCCCTTGAGCAGCTCCTCCAGCGGCCGGTCGGTGACGCGCTGCTGGTAGAGGGCGAAGACGGCCTCGCGGCGTTGATCTGAACGTCGCATCTACACGTGGAGCCTACGCGCTCGCCTGGCGGTCGAACGCGCCGCCCGCGCTACGCCCGGGAGACGTACTCGCCGGTGCGCGTGTCGACGCGGACGGTGTCGCCCTCGTCGATGAACAGCGGGACCTGGATCTCGACGCCCGTCTCCAGCGTCGCGGGCTTGGTGCCGCCGCCCGAGGCGGTGTCGCCCTTGAGGCCGGGCTCGGTCTTCGCGACCTTGAGGTCCACGGCGCTCGGCACCTGCACGCCGGTCGGGCGGTCGTCCACGTAGAGGATGTCGACCGTGTCGTTGGGCAGCACCCACTTCATGTCCTCGCCGGCGGTCTCGCGCGGGATCTCGACCTGCTCGTAGCTGTCGACGTCCATGAAGACGACGGAATCGCCGGAGTCGTAGAGGTACTGCATGCGCCGGGTCTCGGTGCGAACCGGACGGAACTTCTCGCCCGCGCGGAACGTCTTGTCGTGGACCGTCCCGTCGTCGACCTTCCGCAGCTTGGTCCGCACGAACGCGCCGCCCTTGCCGGGCTTCACGTGCTGGAACTCGATGATCCGGTAGATCGTGCCGTCTACCTCGATGTGGGTGCCGTTCTTGAACTGGTTGGTCGAAATCAAGGCGCGGAAAAGTTAGCGACCTTCACGCCCTTCCCCTTCCCCGCAACCGCCGTCGTACGCTCGAACGACGCGCGCAGGGCCTCGGCGTTGCCCGGATCGGCGTCCGGGGTCGCGGGGAGCACGACGTAGTCGCCGGGGCGAACCCACACCGGCACGTACTCCACGCGGCGCACCCGCACCTCGTCGCCGCGCGCCCGGAAGTGCAGGAGCGCGATCAGCCCGTCCTGCGTGTGGGCGGGTAGCCCGGCGGCCGCCGACTGGTTCGAGACGAGGTTGCCCTCGCTGAAGACGACGAACTTTCCGTTCACCCGCTCGATCGGCTGGACGACGTGCGGCCCCTGCCCGACCACCGCGTCGATCAGGTCCGAGCCCGTGAGCCGCTCGGCGAGCTCGCGCTGGAACGGGCTCGGCTCGAGCGCGTACTCGGCGCCCCAGTGGACGTTCACGACCACGGCGTCCGCGCCGGCCTCGCGCGCGCGCCGCGCGTCGGCGAGGATCGCCTTGGCGCCCGCCTTCGGGTTCTCGGCCGGGTAGGTGTTGACCGCCCACGGCGTCGGCAGCGGGATCCCGTTCGTGGCGTCGGTGTAGGCGATCAGCCCGATCTTCACGTCGCCGACGCTCACGATCACCGGCTCGTCGCGCGCCTCGGCCGAGGCGAAGGAGCCGGTGTGCGCGATCCCGCGCTTATCGAGCGCCTTCACCGTCCCCTCGATGCCCGCCATGCCCTGATCCAGGGAGTGGTTGGACGCGGTCGTGCACGCGTCCCAGCCCGCCTTGCGGATCGAGCGCGCGAGGTCGGTGGGAGTGTTGAAGATGGGATACGACGAGGGCGGCCCGGGCCCCATCGGCGTCTCCAGGTGGCACACGGCGAGCTCCGGCGCCTTGACCCAGGGCGCGATCTCCTTGAAGAAGGGCGCGAAGTCGTAGCGCCCGCCGCCGCCGTTCGCGAGGGCGCGGGCGAGCAGCGGCTGGTGCATCAGCAGATCGCCGCTGAACGACACCCGGAACTCGGTGACCGCGGGAGCGCCGTCGCCGTCGCCGCCGCCTCCTCCTCTCGCGCCCTCACCCGAGCCGAAGCCGAGCCCGCAGCCCGAGACCGCACCGAGCGCGAGCAGCGCGGCGAGCAGCAGGGCGGCCAAGCGGGCCCGACGGGACGAGAGCGCCGGAGCCATGTTGCGCGCAGCATAGGTGGCGAAGCGGCGTCCGGGGTACTCTTGGACCCGCTTGAGCGAGGGCGCCGCGAGAACGAGGATCCGGGCGGAACGCTTCGCCGACCCGCACGACCAGCAGCTCTTCCCGCGCCTGTCCGACGCCAAGATCGCGCGGCTCGCCGAGCGCGGCGTGCGCCGCGCGTTCGCGCCGGGCGAGGTCCTCTTCGAGCAGGGGACGCGCGAGATCCCGTTCTTCGTCGTCGAGGAGGGGCGCGTCGAGTTCGTCGACCACACCCCGAGGGCCGACGTCGTCTTCGCGGAGCTGCACAGCAGGTGCTTCATCGGCGACCTCGCCGTGTTCACCGGCGAGCCGTCGGTCGCCGAGTGCGTAGCGGTCGAGCCCACGCGCGTGATCGCGTTCACCCGCCAGGAGCTGCGCGCGATGCTCGCCGACTGGCCGGAGTTCGCCGAGCTCGTGCTGCGCACGCTCAGCCTGCGCCGCGCGTGGGTCGAGGGCGAGGGCCACGGCGTGCTGCGCCTGATCGCGTCGCGCAGCTCGCGGCGCGCGTTCGAGGTGCGCGACCTGCTCGAGCGCAACCTCCTGCCGGTGCGCTTCTACGACGTCGACTCCGACGAGGACAGCGCCGCGCTGCTCGAGGGCCTGTGCATCCCCCGCGAGGAGACGCCGATCCTGATCCGCGGCGACCAGGTGCTGCGCAACCCGTCCGTGCGCCAGGTCGCGCGCGACCTCGGGCTGCGCGCCGAGGTGGACGGCGAGCGCTTCGACCTCGTGACGATCGGCGGCGGCCCCGCCGGCCTCGCCGCGGCGGTCTACGGGGCCTCCGAGGGCCTGCGCACGTTCGTCGCCGAGTCCTGGGCGCCCGGCGGGCAGGCCAGCACCAGCACGCGGATCGAGAACTACCTCGGCTTCCCGACCGGAATCTCGGGCACCGAGCTCACCCGCAACGCGACCCTGCAGGCGCAGCGCTTCGACGCCGTGCTCTCCAGCTTCCACCCGGTCGTCGAGATCACGGACGGGCCGGAGGGCCTCGTCCGCGTGGACCTCGAGGACGGCCAGCACGTGCTCGCGCGCACCGTGGTCGTCGCCTCCGGGGCGCGCTGGCGGACGCTCGAAGTCCCCGGGATCGACCGGCTCTGGGGCGCCGGCGTCTACCACGCCGCGATGCCGAGCGACGCGCGGCGGCTGCGCGGCGAGGACGTGGTCTTGGTCGGCGGCGGCAACTCCGCCGGGCAGGCGGCCGTCAAGCTCGCGTCGACGGCCCGCAGCGTCCGCATGGCCGTCCGCGGGCCGAGCCTCGCGCGGACGATGTCGCGGTACCTGATCGACCGCATCGAGGCCGCGCCCAACATCGAGGTCCGCACCCACACCGAGGTCGTCGGCGTCCACGGCGCCACCCACCTGGAGGCGGTCGACCTCCGCGACGGCGACGGGAACGTCGAGCGGCTGCCCGCCGCGGCGCTCTTCGTGATGATCGGCGCCGACCCCTGCACGGAGGCCGTCGACGGCGTCCTCGCCCTGGACGAGGCGGGCTACATCAAGTGCGGCAAGGTCGCCGCCAAGCACGAGGGCCACGACTGCTGGCCGCTCAGCGACCGCCCGCCGCACCTGCTCGAGACCGTGCGGCCGGGGGTGTTCGCCGCCGGGGACGTGCGCTCCGGCGCCACCAACCGCGTCGCCGGCGCCGTCGGCGACGGCGCCATGGCGGTGCGCTTCGCGCACCAGGTGCTGGACGCCTAGGGCGTGTCCCCCTCGATCTCCACGTCGCCCCGGCCGGTGATCAGGACGCGGTCGACGTAGCAGTAGCGCCAGGCCTCGTCGGGCTCGAGCGTCGCTATCGCCGGGTGGCCGGTCTCCTCGTGGTGGCGGGTAGCGTGCTTGTTCTTCGAGTCGTCGCAGCACCCCACGTACCCGCACTCCAGGCACACGCGCAGCTCTACCCAGTCGTCGCCCAGGCGCCGGCAGTCGTCGCAGCCGTCGGAGAGCGGCGTCGCCGGGACGACGTCCACGTGCGGGCAGCCGTCGACGATCGTCTCGTTCCCGACGTAGCGATAGCCGCCGCCCACGAGCCAGCCCGGCAGCGCGCCGGAGACGATCCGCGAGCGCGCCGCGAGGATCGGTCCGACGAGCGCGAGCACGAGCACGTACAGCGCCACGAACGGGGCGATCCTCGGGTCGAGGCCGGCGCCCACCGCGAGCGTCGCGAGGATCAGCGAGAACTCGCCGCGGCCGAGCAGCACGAGCGCGGCGTTCGCAGCCGACGCCTGGTTCAGGTTGTTGAAGCGGGCCACCAGCGCGCCGCCCAGCGTGCACATCACGACCGAGAGGCCGGCCGCGGCCATCACCGGCACGGCGACCGATCCGAGGTCGCCGAGCTCGATGCTCGCCCCGAAGACCACGAAGAAGATCGCGGCGAAGGCGTCGCGGACCGGCGTGATCACGGTCTCCACGCGCTCGCGCAGCACCGTGCGGCCGATGACGAGGCCGATCATGAGCGCCCCGATCGCGTCGGAGACCCCGAGGTCCTCCGCGACCCCCGCCATCAGGACCGCGACGCCCACGGCCAGCACCGCGATGAGCTCCTCGTCGTCGGTGTCGAGGATCCGGCCGATCAGCGAGCTCCCGTAGCGCGCGATCAGGACGAGCCCGCCGATGAAGGCGAAGCTGATCGCGAAGTCCCCGGCCGCCTCCCCGACCGACGAGGCCTCCCCGAGCAGCGGCGCGAGCAGCGCGAGGTAGAAGGCGAGGAAGATGTCCTCGACGACGATGATCCCGAGGATCACCGGCGTCTCCGCGTTGACGAGGCGGTTGAGCTCGATCAGGAGCTTGGTGACGATCGCGGAGCTCGAGACGCCCACCGCGCCCGCGATCACGAGCGCCTCGGTCGTCCCCCACCCCAGCGCGAACCCGAGCGCGAGGCCCGCGGTCACGTTGAGGCCGATGTAGACGAGCGCGCCCTGCACGACGCTGCGCCCGGCCCGCATGACCTGCTCCACCGGGAACTCCACGCCCAGGTGGAAGAGCAGGACGATCAGCCCGATGTCGGCGATCAGCTCGAGCGCGTGCGGGTCGCTGAGGACGTCCGTGGCCGACGGCCCGAGGATGATCCCGGCCGCCATGAACGCCGGGATCGTGGGCAGGGCGATCAAGCGCCCCGCCCGCGCCAGCATCGCGGCGGTTACGCCGGCGGCACCGAGGGCTACGAGCTCATCCACGCGCCGCCCCCGACCCCGGCGTCAGTCCCCGTAGTACGTCCCCGTCAGCACCGCGCCGACGCGGCGCGCCTCCTCCTCGTCCAGCCGGATCACGACCTTCGGCTGCTCCTCGTCTCCCTTCGAGAACGCGTAGATCTCGCGGGTGCCGTCCTTGCGCACGATCACGGCCAGCTTCTGGTGCGTGGTCGAGCTGATCACGTACTTCGTGCCGATCCCGAACAGCTCGGTGACCTCGATCCCGTCGCCCATTCAGACAAGGATTCCACACCGGGGCGCCGAGCCCGGTGACGGTTGGTGGTTGCACGCGCCTCCCGCCCCGCGTTAGGTTCCCCGGCGGGATAGCGCCGTGGGCGTCCTAGGGGTTAGGAAAAACGCGTCTCGCGCCGGCCTGCGCATGCGCGCGGCCTTGGTGGCATGCCTCGCCGCCGCGCTGGCGGGCGGCGCCGCGCTGGCCGCAGCCGACGAGGCCGGGGCCGCGAAGCGCAAGCCGCCGACCCGCAAGGTGCTCTTCGTCGGCAACAACTGGGAGGGCACCGCGGACGTGATCGCGCTCGGCAAGAAGGCCAAGTACCGCCGCCTGGCGCGCATCAACATCATCCCCGACCGCCAGCAGCGCATGAACGAGCTGCTGCTCGACCCGGTGCGGCTCGTCTTCTACCTGGCGATCCGCACCCTGATCGGCGAGGGGCACGACCAGTACGTCGACGACATGTACTCGAGCCCCGACGGCCGTCTCCTGGTCGTCTCGCGGCCGAGCTTCGGCGACGTCGTCGGCATCCGGATGGCCACCGGCGAGATCGCCTGGCGCTTCCGGGTCGCGGGCTTCCGCTCCGACCACATGGCGGTCTCGCCCGACGGCAAGCACGTCGCGGTCTCCGCCTCCACCGGCAACGTCGTCCACGTGCTGGACATCAACACCGGCGAGGAGGTCTTCCGCTTCCCCTCCGGCGACTCGCCGCACGAGAACGTCTACTCCAAGGACGGCAAGCTGATCTACCACGCGAGCATCGGCCTGGTCTACACACCGCTGGACAGCCCGCTCTTCGACACCACGAAGGGCAAGCGCTTCTTCCAGGTCGTCGACGCGAAGACCGGTGAGGTCCTCAAGCAGATCGACATGGGCGTGAAGCTCGAGGAGGCCGGCTACCCCGGCATGAGCTCGGCGGTCCGCCCGATGACCTTCTCGCCGAACGAGCGCTACGTCTATTTCCAGGTCTCGTTCTTCCACGGGTTCGTGGAGTACGACCTGAAGACGGACCGGGTCCTGCGGGTCGCGAACCTGCCGATCGCGCCGCACGTGCGCACGATGCCGCGCGAGAACTACCTGCTGGACTCGGCCCACCACGGGATCGCCATGAACCGCAAGGGCACGCGGCTGTGCGTCGCGGGCACGATGTCCGACTACGTGGCGATCGTCTCGCGCAAGACCTTCCGCTACAAGCTGATCGAGGGCGGCGCGAAGCCCTACTGGGTCACCAACAACCTGAACGGCAACCGCTGCTTCGTCTCCTGGAGCGGCAGCAACGCGGTGTCGGTGATCTCGTACAAGAAGCGCAAGGAGGTCGCGCGCTTCGACGTGGGCTACCACCCGCAGCGCATGCGGATCGGCGAGGTCCGCCGCGACTGGCTGAAGTCGCTGCGCTAGGCGCGAGCCCGTGTGCCCCTTCCGTAGCTCCCTCCGGGCCCCGGTTTAGGATGGCCTCGCCGCCGTGAGCACCGGTCCGATCCAGCGCCCGCTCCGGGCAGTACTGCGCGAGGGCGAGCAGGTCCTGCCACTCGAGCTCTTCTTCGACCTGGTCTTCGTGCTGGCGATCACCCAGTGCACGGCGCTCATGGTCCACGAGCCGAGCTGGGAGGGCGTCGCAAAGGCAACGCTCGTGCTCGCGCTCCTCTGGTGGTGCTGGATCGGCTACGCGTGGCTGACCAGCGTGATCGACCCCGAGGAGGGCGCCGTCCGGATCGTGATGTTCCTGGCGATGGCCGCGCTGCTGGTCATCGCGTTGAGCGTGCAGGGCGCGTTCAGCGATCGCGCCCTCACGGTGGCGCTCGCCTACGGGGTGGTGCGCGCGGCGCACATCACGTTGTTCATGATCGCCAGCCGCGACGAGCCGCAGCTTCGCCAATCGGTGCTGGGCCTGACCGTGAGCACCACGATCGGCGTGACCCTGATCATCGGCGCCTCGTTCCTGGACAGCACCGCGCAGGGCGCCGTGTGGGCGCTGGCGCTCCTCCTCGACTACGGCGCCCCGCGCTGTTCGGCGCCGAGGGCTGGAAGCTCGTTCCCGAGCACTTCGTCGAGCGCCACCGGCTGATCGTGATCATCGCGCTCGGGGAGTCGATCGTCGCGTTCGGAGTCGGCGCCGAGGTCGACCTGACGACCTCCATGTTCGTCGCGATCGCCTTCGGCATGGCGCTCATCTGCTCGGTCTGGTGGGCCTACTTCGACGTGGTGACGATCGTCGCCGAACGCCGCCTCGTGCGCGCGGCCCCCGGGCGGGAGCAGAACACCCTGGCGCGCGACTCCTACACGTTCATCCACCTGCCAATGGTGCTGGGCATCGTCTTCATGGCGATGGGAATCGAGGAGTCGATCCTCCACCTCGACGAGCACCTGCACACCGTGCCGGCCTTCGCGCTCGCAGGCGGGTTTGCCATCTACCTCCTTGCGCACGTCGCGTTCCGGCTGCGCAACGTCGGGTCGGTCAGCTGGCGTCGGCTCGTGACCGCGCTCGTCGCGCTCGGCATCGTGTCGGCGCTCGCGGTCGGCCTGATCACCTACGAGGTCGTGCGCTTCGCCGACGCGCGCGACCGCGTGCGCCACGAACTGCAGCGGGACGCGGCCGCCGGCTAGCTGCCCGCCGTCGGGGGCTCCGGCTCGTCCTCGTCGCCCTGCGCCCGCTCGTGGTCGGCCTCGCCGTACTCGGCGTCGCCGCGCGCCGCCTCCGGCTTGCCCGCGAGCTCCTCGGGGTCGGGCGCCGTGGCCTCGTGCGAGGCGTTCTCGATGAGCTCGTGCTCGGCCTCCTCGAACCCCTCGGCGACACCGCCGCCGCCCTCGACAACCGCGCGCTCGGCCTCGTCCACGCCGTAGTCCTCGCCCGGATAGCCGCCGATCGCCGCGGCCTCGAGC